>NZ_JBVASJ010000007.1:0-203129 GCF_057813935.1 Pseudomonas sp. F220 | reverse complement strand
GGCTGGGGCTGGTCTCAATACTGGATACGATAAACCGGCTTAGCCGCATAGCTTGAACCGCCGTATACGGAACCGTACGTACGGTGGTGTGAGAGGACGGCGGGGGTGACCCCGCCTCCTACTCGATCTGTCATTTGTCATTGCTCTTGAGGGCTCTGAAAAAATGCCAGGGTGTCTTCCAGGTAATCGCGACGCATCTCTGGACCAAGCCCCGCGGCATAAAACGCCATCAGTGTGTTTTGACGCAGGTCGCGCAGGGCTTTGTTGATGCTGGTAATGGCCTGACGGCCCTGTTCCGTATTCGAGCAACCGACATGGATTGACTGGTATTTTTCCGTGTCCTTGATCGGGTAGAACTCCAGCTCAGTTGGCGATATGCCTTGCTGTTGTGCCTGGTACTGGATTTCTGGCCAATAACCCAACAAAGCGATCAAGCGCCCCAGACGCTGCATTTGTAACAGACTGCCTAGCGCATCATTGCCATAGTGCGCAGCCAATGCCTCGACCGGCGCGTGTTGCAGTTGAGCATCGATCCGTTGACCATAACTGCGCTCGGCAACCACCCCGAGTTTCTTGCTGCCGTTAGCCAGAAGCGCCGTCAGATCGACCCTGCCGTCGATGATGAACGGCTCCAGGGTGGCGCGGTCTTCATGGCGCACCGCCAGACCGTTGCTCATGATTCTCAAGGCGGGAATCGAAAACTCGATCCACTGCGTGCGCTCATTGTTCCAGATCAGTGAGGGATCGCAGGTGAATGAGGGCTCACGGAGCATTTGCATGCCGCGCGCGCGGTTGATCCGCATGATGCTGTGCTGGTATTGCGGCATGCTGGCGATCAACAGCGGCATCAGTTGATCGATGGCGCCTTGACCTTTTTGTGGCCCATCGAGAATCGTCAATGGCGGTAAATCGCGCAGCAGCCAGATCAGCGTCTCTTTGGCCTGAGCCGCCCTTGGCGCTGCCAACAGGCACACCAGCATCGGCAAAATGCCGAGCACGCGAAGCGTTCGCCACCAGGCGCGACGGAGCATTGCGATGCTTGCCAGCGTCTGCATCAGGCGAACCAAAGACAATTGTTTCAGCTTAGATAGCCCCGATTTCACGTAGCCGGGTGATCTGTACGGCGTCGTAGCCAAGGTCGTTTAATATCTGCACGTTATGTTCACCGAGTTCTGGCCCGACCCATTCGGATGTCCCTGGCGTCTCTGAGAGTTTCGGCACGATTCCCGGCATCTTGAAGGCTTTGCCATCGGGCAGCTTGGCCTGCAGGAACATCTCCCGGGCAAGAAACTGCGGATCGCTGAACATGTCTTCTGCGCTGAAAATCCGGCTGACCGGTACTTCGGCCAGGGTCAATTGCTCGATCACCGCGTCCAGCGGCAGTGAACTGACCCAGCGATCAATCACGCCGTAGAGTTCATCGCGTCGGCTGTCGCGACCATCGTTGCTGCTCAAGGTCGGATCGTCAGCCAGATCCTCACGACCAATCGCCTGCATGAAACGTTTGAAGATCGCATCGCCGTTAGCGCCGATCTGCACATGCTTGCCGTCGGCGCTGGTGTGGATGGAGGAGGGCGTGATACCGGGCATGATGTTGCCGGTGCGCTCACGGATGAACCCAAAAACGTCGAATTCCGGGACCATGCTTTCCATCATGGCGAAAATTGCCTCATACAGCGCGACGTCCACCACTTGTCCCTGACCACCATTAACCTCGCGGTGGCGCAGCGCCATGAGCGCGCCAATCACGCCCCAGAGCGCGGCAATCGAATCACCGATGGAAATGCCTGTGCGCACTGGCGGTCGATCCTCGAAGCCGGTGATGTAGCGCAAGCCGCCCATGGACTCGCCGACCGCCCCAAAGCCGGGCTGATCCTTCATTGGCCCGGTCTGACCGAAACCGGACAGGCGCACCATCACCAGTTTCGGGTTCAGCGCGTGCAAAACATCCCAACCGAGACCGAGTTTTTCCAGTACGCCCGGGCGGAAGTTTTCGATCAGGATGTCCGCTTCACTGAGTAACTGTTTGAGAATCGCCAGACCGTCCGGGTGTTTCAGGTTCAAGGTCAGGGATTTCTTGTTGCGCGCCTGGACGAACCACCACAGCGACGTACCCTCATAGAGCTTGCGCCATTTGCGCAGCGGGTCACCGCCATCCGGGGATTCGACCTTGATCACGTCGGCACCGAATTCGCCGCAGATGCGCGACGCGAATGGCCCGGCGATCAAAGTGCCGAGTTCGATGACTTTTACCCCGGCAAGAGGTTTGGCGGTGAGCGGCATGGGAAATCCTGTAGGACAAGCGGCTGAGCGGAGATAGCTTTTTAACATAGCCCGGCCATCTCGCTAAAGGATGATGAGTCTCGGGATTCGTTGATTACCCTGCGCATCGGTTAGACTTGCCGCCTTTCCTCGTATCAAGAAGCCCGTTCATGGCCCAGCCGTCCACGACCTACAAGTTTGAACTGAACCTTACTGACCTCGATCGTGGGGTGTATGAAAGCGTCAAACAGACCATCGCCCGCCATCCTTCGGAAACTGAAGAACGGATGACCGTGCGACTGTTGGCCTATGCCTTTTGGTACAACGAGCATTTGTCCTTTGGCCGCGGTCTGTCGGAAGTCGATGAGCCCGCTTTGTGGGAAAAAAGCCTGGATGATCGTGTCTTGCACTGGATCGAAGTCGGTCAGCCAGACGCCGATCGCCTGACCTGGTGCTCGCGTCGCACTGAGCGCACCAGTTTGCTGGCCTATGGCAGCCTGCGTGTCTGGGAAACCAAAGTGATCCCGGCCGTGAAAAACCTGAAAAACGTCAACATCGCCGCTGTGCCGCAAGAGATTCTGGAAGTGCTGGCCAAAGACATGCCGCGCGTTATCAAGTGGGACGTGATGATCAGCGAAGGCACTATTTTCGTGACCGATGATCGCGGGCAGCACGAAGTCCAGCTGCAGTGGCTGACAGGCGAGCGCGGCTGATTCTTCGCCGCTGGTCTGCATCACCTGTGTTTTATCCCTTTTCTTGAAGAGAAGCATTCGTCGTCCCATGCGTATCGAACCCCGTCTGTTGCCCGCTACCCTGCCGTTTCTCGGTGATCTGCCGCCGTTGCTGACCCGCCTTTACGCGGCCCGTGGTGTGCAGTCCGAGGCTGAACTGGACAAGAGCCTGACGCGCTTGATCCCGTATCAGCAGCTCAAGGGTATCGATGCGGCGGTGGATTTGCTGGTGGTGGCGCTGGAACAGCGTCAGCGCATCCTCATCGTCGGTGACTTCGACGCCGATGGCGCGACCGCCAGTACGGTCGGTATGCTCGGCTTGCGCCTGCTGGGCGCCGCCCACGTCGATTACCTGGTACCCAATCGCTTCGAATACGGCTATGGGCTGACCCCGGAAATTGTCGCGGTGGCCTTGCAGCGCGAACCGCAATTGCTGATCACCGTCGACAACGGCATCTCCAGCGTCGAAGGCGTGGCGGCGGCGAAAACGGCGGGGCTGACCGTGTTGGTCACCGACCACCACTTACCGGGCCATGAGTTGCCGGCGGCGGACGCCATCGTCAACCCGAATCAACCGGGTTGCGAGTTTCCGAGCAAGGCGCTGGCGGGTGTCGGGGTGATCTTCTACGTGTTGATGGCGCTGCGCGCTCGCCTACGCAGCCTCGGCTGGTACGAGAGCAAACCGCAGCCGAACATTGGTGAGTTGCTGGATCTGGTGGCGTTGGGCAGTGTTGCCGACGTAGTGCCGCTGGACGCCAACAACCGCATTCTGGTTCATCAAGGGCTTGAGCGGATTCGCGCCGGACGCGCACGGCCGGGCCTTAAAGCGATCCTTGAAGTCGCCAAACGCGACCACTCGCGAATCACTTCCACCGACCTGGGTTTCATTATTGGCCCGCGTCTGAACGCGGCAGGGCGACTGGATGACATGAGCCTGGGGATCGAATGTCTGCTCAGCGAAGACATCGTTTCTGCGCGGGAAATGGCGATCCAGCTCGATGAGTTGAACCAGGATCGAAAATCCATCGAGCAAGGCATGCAGCGCGAAGCCCTGGCCCAGCTCAAGGACTTACCGCTGGAATCGATGCCGTTCGGGTTGTGCCTGTTCGAAGCCGATTGGCACCAAGGCGTCATCGGTATCCTCGCTTCGCGTATGAAAGAGCGCTACCACCGACCAACTATCGCTTTTGCCGATGCGGGTGAAGGCATGCTCAAAGGCTCGGCGCGTTCGGTGCCGGGCTTTCATATCCGTGACGCATTGGATGCCGTGGCGGCGAAACACCCTGAATTGATCAGTAAGTTTGGCGGCCACGCCATGGCGGCGGGGCTGTCGCTGCCGGAGCAGAACTTCCCGGCGTTTGCCGAGGCGTTCGATATTGAAGTCCGTAGACAATTGCGTGAGGAAGACCTGACCGGGCGGCTGCTGTCTGACGGTACGCTGGCGGTTGAGGAGTTCCACCTGGAACTGGCCCGCGCCTTGCGTCACGCAGGTCCTTGGGGGCAGCACTTCCCGGAGCCGCTGTTCCATGGCGTGTTTCAGTTGGTCGAACAGCGCATCGTCGGTGAACGACACCTGAAAGTGGTGCTCAAAAGCGAATGCGGTTCGCTGAAACTCGACGGCATCGCGTTTGGTATCGATCGTGAGATCTGGCCGAACCCGACTATCCGGTGGGTCGAGCTGGCCTACAAGCTGGACCTCAACGAGTTTCGCGGGCAGGAAACCGTGCAATTGATGATTGCCCATATCGAACCGCGGTAGTCAGATCACAGATCGTTCCCACGCTCCGGCGTGGGAACGATCAACCTGAATCTTTCCTGAACCCTCCCTCATCCCCCGTTGTCGACTAGGCTCTAAGCACTGCTTGATTGGCCTTGTGACGTCTTGTCCATTTTTGCCCGCGGGGGCGGGTGCTGCACCCTTCTTGTCACTCGTCGACTTTTCAAACAGAACCCTGGAGCCTGACCACTGATTGAGAGGTGCCCCATGAGTCTGCTGCTTGAACCCTACACCATTCGTCAATTGACGCTGCTCAACCGCATCGCGGTCTCGCCGATGTGCCAATACTCTTGCGTCGATGGGCTGGCCAATGACTGGCATCTTGTTCACCTGGGCAGTCGTGCCGTGGGCGGTGCTGGTCTGGTCTTTACCGAGGCCACAGCGGTGACTGCCGACGGGCGGATCACCGCTCAGGATCTTGGTCTGTGGAACGATGAACAGATCGAGCCTCTGCAACGCATCACTCGCTTTATCACCGCCCAAGGCGCCGTCGCCGGTATCCAGTTGGCCCACGCCGGGCGCAAGGCCAGTACTCATCGGCCATGGTTGGGCAAGCATGGCAGCGTCAAACCGGCCGACGGCGGCTGGTCCCCGGTCGGTCCATCGCCGATTGCCTTCGACCCTGAACACACCGCACCGAAACAACTGGATGAAGGGCAGATTGCCGAGGTCATCCAGGCCTTCGTTGATGCTGCCAAACGTGCCTTGGTCGCCGGTTTCAAAGTGGTTGAAGTGCATGCCGCCCATGGTTACCTGCTGCATCAGTTTCTGTCGCCGTTGAGCAACCAGCGACGCGATCAATACGGTGGTTCCTTTGAGAATCGCATCCGTCTGGTGCTGCAAGTGACCGAAGCAGTACGGGCGGTCTGGCCAGAGGATCTGCCGTTATTTGTACGGGTATCGGCAACCGATTGGGTCGAAGATGGCTGGAACCCCGATGAAACCGTGGAGTTGGCGCGACGTCTGAAAGACTTGGGCGTAGACCTGATTGATGTGTCCTCGGGCGGCACCGCGGCGAATGCGGAGATTCCAACCGGGCCCGGATATCAGACGCGCTTTGCCGAGCGTGTGCGCAAGGAATCGGGTATCGCCACCGGGACTGTCGGTTTGATCACCGAGCCCGCTCAGGCCGAACACATTCTGCGTACCTGCCAGGCTGACATCATCTTCCTGGCTCGCGAGCTGCTGCGTGATCCTTACTGGCCGCTGCATGCCGATGACGACCTGGGCGGACACAAAGCCATTTGGCCGGCGCAATACCAGCGGGCGACCCACCGCGATCAGCCGATCCATGAGTCGGATTTGCGGGAGTAGCCCCGGGATCTTTGTCGGCTATGCGGCCGTCATCGCGAGCAGGCTCGCTCCCACATTAGTTCTGAGTCGATCACACTATTGTGGAATGACACAGATCCAGTGTGGGAGCGAGCCTGCTCGCGATGGGGCCGGTTCAGGCCCCGACTAACTCAAGACTGAGCTCATCGAGGGTATTTGCGCTTATCCGGCGCTGGCGGGAAATACTGATACAACCACGTTTCGCTCAATGTCCGGTCATGGGTGCGAATGAACAACCGCAACTCGACTGGGGCAACGCTGTCATCGGTGGGGTACCAGTCGAACGTCACGCGATAGCCCTTGATGTCCTCAAGCAGCAGGACGTTGAAGTCTTTCACTTGGCCGTTCGACGCCGTGACGATCGGCTCGATGGCGGTTCCTTCGGGCAGTCGATCCAGGCCTCCGCCGGTAAAGTCGACAGCAAAGCGCCGAGCCCAGACCTCTGGATAATGCTCTCCCGGTGCCCAACCTTCGATAAAACCACCCATGCCCGAGCGCGTCGCGTTGACCCGCGCCAACGGCGTGCCGACGGGTGGCAGCGCGCTCCAGTAAAGTTTGTAGCCATAGTTCAGCGAGTCGCCCGCTGCGACGGGTTTTTTCGGTGTCCAGAAGGCCACGATGTTGTCGAGGGTCTCACCTGTGGTCGGGATCTCCAACAGATCGATGGAGCCTTCGCCCCAGGCGGTGGTCGGCTCGACCCATAGACTCGGACGACGGCTGTACCAGTCCACGGTGTCCTGATAGCTGGCGAACTCGTGATCAGTCTGGACCAGGCCGAAGCCCTTTGGATCTGTATCGGCGAAGGCGTTGAACTGCAGCGTCGCCGGGTTGTTCAGCGGTCGGCAAATCCATTCGCCGTTGCCGCGCCACATGGCCAGACGATCGGAATCATGGATTTGCGGATGAATGGTGTCGCACATCCGCCGTTCGTGGGTGCCGCAGCTGAACATGCTGGTCATCGGCGCAATGCCCAATTGCTCGATGGTAGTGCGTGCATTGATGTGCGCGTCGATTGCCATTACCACCTGGTTGGCCTGGCAATCGATATCGAAGCGATAAGCACCGGTGGCGCTGGGCGAGTCGAGCAAGGCGTACACCACAAAACGCGTGTTGTCCTTGTCTGGCGTTTCGAACCAGAACTTGGTGAAGTCAGGGAATTCCTCTTTGCGTTTGGCGTAGGTATCGATCGCCAACCCACGAGCAGACAAACCGTACTGGCCGCTGGCATCCACCGCGCGGAAATAGCTGGCGCCGAGAAAGGACAGCACATCGTGCTTGTCCAGCTCCGGGGCCTTGAACAGTTTGAACCCCGCAAACCCCAGATCGCCTTTGAGCTGCGAGGTATCGACGCTGGTGTTCTGGTAGTTGAACAACGATGGCCGAAAGTGCACCTCGCGCGCCTGGCGGGTCTTGGGATCGACGCTGTACATGCGCACCGGTTGCTTGAAACCCATTCCGACATGGAAAAACTGCACGTCCAGTTGACCTTTCACGTCATTCCACAGCGAGTGGTTGCCGTCGTACTGGATCGCGTTGAATTGCTGCGGGGCCATGTTGGCGAGGGTCGGCGGCAATACCTGCTTGGTATCGAGGTAACGATTGCCTGCCAGTTGTTTGGCCTGAGCCTTCAAGGCCTCGAAGTCGAACGTCTGGGCCTCGCCGTCGGCGGTGCCGGTCTCTGTTTCGGCCCAGGCGTGAGCGGCCAACAGCCCGCTTGCCGACAGACCGGTATAGGCGGCGATGGCCATGGAGGCTTTCAGGAGATTCCTGCGGTGCATAAGTACAACCTGTCTTGGTCGATCCCGTGCCGTTCCTGGCTGCGTAATGGATCGGAAATTGAGGTTCGGTCATGCCTTCGGCCAAACGCAACGGACTCTAAACAGATAACAAAGAGCGCCAGCCGTTCGCAATGAACTGAAAAAAAGACTGAGCGTTCAGCGGCAAGCGGCGCAAATGATCGGGTAATCCAAGGATATGCGCTATCTGGTGGATGAGATGCGCAGTATTTCGCGTTTTTGAGAGCGCAGTTGATCAGGAAACCGTGACGCCTGACGTCACGGTTGAATCAGGCGAGGCTCAATCGGCAGTTCGCAGTGAGTGAGGTGGACCTTCGATTTCCAATGCTTTGCGGACCGCAGCATGCGCACCGACGTTTGCGAAGTACCGGCTTAAATGGGTCCAGGGCGCCAAGTCGATGGCTAGCCGCCGTGCCCACGTCAATAGCGTGAAAAGATAGGCGTCGGCTGCTGAAAATCGGTCGCCCAGCAAATATTCCCGGTTGGCCAACTGCTGATTGATGAAGGCCAGGCGAGGGCTCACCCATTGCCGGGTCGCATGCTGGCCTGTTGGGGTTTTGGCCAGAAAATTGGCACTGACCCCGCCGTGACGTTCTGGCGTAATGAAGTTCTTCTGAACTTCCATGGCCAGGAAACTCAGCCATTGCAATGCGTCATACCGTTCGGGAGTTCCAGGTGGTGGCAACAGCGCTTGTTCTGGCACGCCATCGGCAATGAACTGCAGGATCACGCTGCACTCGGTCAGACGTTGGCCACTGTTCATCTGCAGGACTGGCACGTAAGACTTGGGGTTGATCAGGTTGAAATCACCGCCCGACCAGCGCTTGGTCATGAGGTCGACTTTTTCCAGTGAGAATGGCCGTCCGGCGGCATGAAGCAAGATATGCGGGGCGAGCGAACTGGCCCCGGGTGCATAGAACAAAATCATGGTTGTCCCTTTTCAAATATCGCGCGCCGGTTGGCCCGCGACATTGACGACGATAAGGTGATTCGTTGCATGAAAAAACGCGTGCTTGTGCACGCCAAGGTTGCGAATATGCAGCCATGACTGATTGGCAAGATATTCACCATTTCATCGTCGTTGCGCGGCTAGGGTCCCTTACCGCAGCAGCCAAAGCCTTGCGTGTCGATCACGCAACGGTAGGGCGACGCGTCTCCAGTCTTGAGGCGAGCCTTGGGCTGAAGTTGCTCGAGCGTCTGCCGCGCTCCTCGCGTCTGACCGAAGCGGGCGTTGCACTGGCCGCCATAGCGCAGCCCATTGAACGTATCGTCGACGAAGTTGAGCGTTATGGTCGCGGCGCAATCGGTATGTCCGGGACCGTCAGCATCAGCACGCTTGCGGCGTTGGCCAGTGCTTTGATCGTGCCAACCCTACCGACGCTACGCAGCGAACATCCAGACCTGAAGATTGTGCTGAACACGACCTCCAGCGTGGTTTCACTCGAACGTGGTGATGCGGATATCGCCATTGGTTTTGTGCGGCCCGACGAAGCAGGGCGCATCGTGCGAAAGGTGGGCCAGGTTCATTTGGGGTTTTATGCGAGCCCCTCTTATGCCGCTATGACGTCGACTGATTGGGCGTTCATTGGTTTTGAGCAAGCCCTGGAACATATTCCCCAGCATCGCTGGCTGCTGGAGTACGCCGACCGGCGCGCTGTCGTCATGCGAAGCAATGACGTCAATACTCAGCAAGCGGCTGCCCGTGCGGGTGTCGGTGTGGCCTTGCTGCCGTGTTTTGTGGCGAACAAGGATGCGGGGCTGGTAAGGGTCGACTCATTGCGCACCCCTTATACCCGGGAGCTATGGCTTTCTGTGCACGCCGACGTGCGTCGATCGCCTGCAGTGCGTCGGGTGATGGACCATTTGATTGCCGTGCTGGCGCTCGAGTTGGGGTAGCCGAACGAGGCGAGGACGAAGTCTTTCGCAGGGTGTCCTTGCTTATGGTTTTGAGTCGCCCCGGCGACGCGAACGATGCCGGGGCTAAGGGGGTTACCGGCTGATTTTCCAGGCATCGCCAGCGGGAGCTTTGCCATGGTCGTACGGCTTGCCGAGCCACATGTAGATCAGGCCCAGGCCAATGACGATGGCAGTGCTCAGGACCATGGCGTAGTTGATGTACCACGCCGCATCCGGCGTGCGTGGCCACGCCATGTTGATGATGGCCCCGACACCATAGACCAGCGCGCCGATGTTCACCGGCAGGCCCCAGGCGCCGAGGGTGAATTTACCGCTGGGCTTCCAGCCACGGGCGCGGGCGTAGAGAGCTGCAAGAACGATCATCTGGAATGCCAGGTAGATACCGATGGCGGCGAAGCTGACGATGGTCGCCACCGCGTCTTGCAGGAAAAAGCCGAGAGCGATGATCAGCGCCGGCAAGATACCGGACACAAACAATGCCGCAACCGGTACCTGAGTGGTCGGAGAAATCCGTTTCAGCACGCTGCTGCCGATGACCATTTCGTCTCGTGCGTAGGAATACAGCAGACGACTGGCCGCCGCTTGCAGGCTGATGACGCAAGAGATGAAGGAAATCATCACCACGCCCATCACCACTTTCGAGCCAACAGGGCCGAAGGCGTTGTTGAGGATAGTGGTGACCGGGTCTTTGTCGGTGCCATTGATCACCGCTTGCATGTCCGGAACGGCTAGGATCAGCGCCAGGCAAGCGAACATCGCCGCGATGCCGCCGATGTAGATGGTCATGCGCATGGCCACCGGAATCTGCTTGCTCGGGTTCGGGGTTTCTTCGGCCACGTCGCCGCAGGCTTCGAAGCCGTAGTAAAGGAACATCCCTGCCAGCGATGCGGTGAGGAAGGCCGGCAGGTAGGAACCGTCAACGCTGATATCAAACGTGTTGAACAACACGCTGAGCGGTTGATGACGCTCGAACACCAGCAGGTACACGCCGACGATCACCGCACCGACCAGTTCGCAGAGGAAGCCGAACATGGCGATGCGCGCCAGCACTTTGGTGCCGCTGAGGTTGACCAGCGTGGCAAACAGCGTCAGCACCAGAGCGATAACGATGTTGGTGTTGTTGTTTGGTTCGAAGCCCATCATCGCCGCCAGATAAGGGCCGGCACCGACCGCAACGGCGGCGATAGTCACGCACAGGGCGATGGAGTAGATCCAGCCGACCATCCACGCCCAGCGCTTGCCCACCAAGCGGCGGGCCCAAGGATAAACTCCACCGGAAATCGGGAACTGTGAAACCACTTCACCAAAGATCAGGCACACCAGCAATTGCCCGCAGCCGACCAGCAAGTAGGCCCAGAACATCGGTGGCCCACCGGCAGCCAGGCACAGGCCGAACAGGGTGTAGACGCCGACTACCGGCGACAGGTAAGTGAAGCCCAGGGCGAAGTTTTCCCACAGGCTCATGCTGCGATTGAAGTTCGAGGTGTAGCCCAGTTTGCGTAACTGCTCGGCATCGCTGTCAGCGGCTATTGCAGAGAGATCGGGTGATGCACTCATAAAGTATTTCTCCGGAAAATCGGCAGATTTCGGATGTCCGAAACCGCGGCGGGGCCAAGACGGCCTAACCCGGTTCGGTGGTTATTGTTTTTTGAATTGCGGTGAATCCTGTGTGCTGCTGAAACGCTGACTTCGTCCTTGGGTTCGTGGTGAGGCCATCGCGAGCAGGCTCGCTCCCACAGGGGAATGCGATCAAATGTGGGAGCGAGCTTGCTCTCGATGCTTTTTTAATGCTTGAACATCACATGTCTTACGGTGGTGTAGTCCTCCAGCCCGTACATGGACATGTCCTTGCCATAACCGGACAGTTTCTGCCCACCGTGAGGCATTTCGCTGACCAGCATGAAGTGTGTATTGACCCAGGTGCAGCCGTACTGCAAACGCGCAGCGAGGCGATGGGCACGACCGACGTCGGCGGTCCACACCGACGACGCCAGGCCGTAGTCCGAATCGTTGGCCCAGCCCAGCACCTGTGCTTCATCGGTGAATTTGGTGACCGACACCACCGGCCCGAACACTTCGCGACGAACGATTTCATCGTCTTGATGCGCATCGGCCAACACCGTGGGTTCGAAGAAGAACCCGTTGCCTTCCACCGCCTTGCCGCCGGTGATCAAGCGAATGTGCGGTTGCGCCACCGCACGTTCGACAAACCCGGCCACACGGTCGCGATGTTGAGCCGTGATCAACGGACCCAGCTCGGTAGCCGGATCATCCTGCAAGCCGTACTTGATGGTGCTGACTGCCGCGCCGAGCTTCTCGACGAAGGTGTCGTAGATGCCTTCCTGCGCGTAGATGCGGCAGGCGGCGGTGCAGTCTTGCCCGGCGTTGTAGAAACCAAACGTACGAATGCCTTCCACGGCGGCGTCGATGTCGGCGTCGTTGAAGATGATCACCGGGGCTTTACCGCCCAGCTCCATGTGCATGCGTTTGACGCTGTCGGCGGTGCTGGAAATGATGTTCGCGCCGGTGGCAATCGAGCCGGTCAACGACACCATGCGCACTTTCGGGTGAATGACCAGCGGGCTGCCGACACTTGGGCCACGGCCGAAGACCAGGTTGAGCACGCCGGCCGGGAAGATGTCCGACGCCAGTTCCGCCAGACGCAACGCAGTCAGCGGGGTTTGTTCCGACGGCTTGAGCACCACGGTATTGCCGGCGGCCAGGGCCGGGGCGATTTTCCAGGCAACCATCATCAGCGGGTAGTTCCACGGGGCGATGGAGGCAACCACGCCCACCGGATCACGGCGGATCATCGAGGTGTGGCCGGGCAAGTATTCGCCACCGGCCGTGCCGCTCATGCAACGGCTGGCGCCAGCGAAGAAGCGGAACACATCGGCAATCGCCGGGATCTCGTCGTTCAGCGCAGCGCTGTAGGGTTTGCCACAGTTGTCCGATTCCAGTTTGGCCAGCTCCTCGCCGTGGGCCTGGATGACGTCAGCAAGTTTGAGCAACAGCAGCGAGCGCTCTTTCGGCGAGGTCTGCGACCAGCCTTCGAACGCGGCATCGGCGGCGCGTACGGCGGCGTCGACCTGGGCTTCGCTGGCTTCGTTGATTTCCACCAGCACGCGGCCCAACGCCGGGTTGAACACAGGTTGGCTCGGGCCTTCGCCGACCACCAACTGGCCATTGATCAGCAGTTTGGTTTGCATGGTCTTGTCCTCTTCAATGCTGTTCGTAGGAGCTGCCGCAGGCTGCGATCTTTTAGCGTCAATGAAGCCGCCAAAGATCAAAAGATCGCAGCCTCCGGCAGCGCCCACGGGGGTTGTTTATTTACCGCCACTCCCGGCCACGCTCTCGCCGCCGCGGGTCAGGTAGTAGGCGCCGAGGATCGGGATCATGGTCACGAGCATCACCAGCATCGCCACCACGTTGGTCACCGGCACATCGCGCGGACGGCTGAGTTGGTTAAGCAGCCACAGCGGCAGAGTGCGTTCGTGGCCGGCGGTGAAGGTGGTGACGATGATTTCGTCGAACGATAGGGCGAACGCCAGCATGCCGCCGGCCAGCAACGCCGAGCCCAGGTTTGGCAGAACGATGTAGCGGAAGGTCTGCCAGCCATCGGCGCCCAGGTCCATTGAGGCTTCGATCAGGCTGTGAGACGTGCGGCGCAAGCGGGCGATGACGTTGTTGTAGACGATCACCACGCAAAAGGTCGCGTGGCCGACGATGATGGTGAACATGCCTGGCTCGATGCCCAGCGTCTTGAAGGTCGCGAGCAGGGCGATACCGCTGATGATCCCCGGCAAGGCGATCGGCAGGATCAGCATCAGCGAGATGCCTTGTTTGCCGAAGAAATCACGCCGGTACAACGCAGCCGACGCCAGGGTGCCAAGGATCATGGCGATCAGCGTGGCGACCGCGGCGATTTGCAGCGACAGCTTGATCGCATCCAGCACGTCCGGCCGGGAGAAGGCCACGCTGAGCCACTTCAGGGTGAAACCCTGGGGCGGAAAGCTGAAGGCTGCGTCTTCGGTGTTGAAGGCATATATGAAGATAATCAGGATCGGGAAGTGCAAAAACACCACTCCGCCCCACGCAGCCAAGCGCAGGCCCAGGGACGCCTTTTCTCCATGCGCAGATGACTCATGTTTTACTGAATCAGAGTGCATCGAAGGCCCCCAGACGTTTGACGATGGACAGGTAAATGGCGATCAGCACGATCGGCACCAGGGTGAAGGCAGCGGCCATCGGCATGTTGCCGATCGCACCCTGCTGGGCATACACCATGCTGCCGATGAAATAACCCGGCGGGCCCACCAGTTGCGGCACGATGAAGTCACCGAGGGTCAGCGAGAAGGTGAAGATCGACCCGGCAGCAATACCCGGAATCGACAGCGGCAGAGTCACTTGCATAAAGGTCTGGCGCGGCTTGGCCCCGAGGTCGGCGGAGGCTTGCAGCAGCGATGGTGGCAGACGTTCCAGCGAGGCCTGGATTGGCAGGATCATGAACGGCAGCCAGATGTAGACGAATACCATGAAGCGTCCCAGATGCGAGGTCGACAACGTACTGCCGCCGACGCCCGGAATACCGAGCACGAACTGCAACACCGGCTCCAGGCCAAAGTGTTGAACGAACCACTGCGCAACACCACCCTTGGCCAGCAGCAAGGTCCAGGCATAAGCCTTGACGATGTAACTGGCCCACATCGGCATCATCACCGCGATGTAAAAAAACGCCTTGGTCTTGCCGGTGGTGTAGCGCGCCATGTAGTAGGCGATCGGGAAGGCGACGAAAGCGCTGGCAATCGACACGGCGATGGCCATGCCCAAGGTGCGCAGGATGATGTCGAAGTTCGACGGCTGGAACAGCGCCGCAAAGTTCGCCAGGGTCAGGTCGGGAGTGACCACCATGGTGAAGTCGTCAAAGGTGTAGAAGCCTTGCCAGAGCAAGGTCAGCAAGGAGCCGAGATAGATCGCGCCGAACCAGATCAGCGGTGGTACCAACAACATCGCCAGGTACAGATTGGGCCGGCGATACAGCAGGTCGGAAAACCGCCGCAACGGCGAACCGCTGGCGGGGGCTTGGGTTGTGGCCAGGCTCATGTCACACCTCGCTCGCAACGGTGTCGATCAGGCTGGTCATGGCTTCGCGAGCCCAGCGCGCGGTGATCCGTTGCCCGGTCTGGTGTTGGGCGCTGCTGTCCAGCCATTGGTTGTTGGCCTGGCTGATGTTCAGGGTCTGGCCGTTTTCCAGTTTGAGTTCGTAACGGGTGGCGCTGCCCTGGTACTGAATGTCGTGGAGCAGGCCGCTGACTTCGATTTCGTGGCTGGCCACAGGACCGTCAGCGAAACGCACATGTTCCGGGCGAATCGAGAAGGGCTTGGCGCTCCCGTTCAACTGTTGGGCAAGGTCGCCGCGAATCACGTTGGAGGTCCCGACGAACTCGGCGACAAACGTGGTGGCCGGTTTCATGTAGAGGTTGCGCGGGGTGTCGACCTGCTCGATGCGGCCCTTGTTGAACACCGCCACACGGTCAGACATCGACAGCGCTTCAGTCTGGTCATGGGTGACAAAGATGAAGGTGATGCCGAGCTGGCGTTGCAGCTTTTTCAGCTCGCCCTGCATTTGTTCGCGTAACTTCAGGTCGAGGGCGCCCAGAGGTTCATCGAGCAGCAACACCCGAGGGCGATTGACCAGTGCGCGGGCCAGAGCCACGCGCTGGCGCTGACCGCCGGAGAGTTGCACCGGTTTGCGCTCGCCGTAACCGCCGAGGGCGACCATGGAGAGGGCTTCTTCGGCGCGGTTCAGGCGTTCGGTCTTGCCGACACCTTTGACCTTCAAGCCATAAGCCACGTTGTCCAGTACGTTCATGTGCGGGAACAGTGCGTAATCCTGGAACACGGTGTTCACGTCGCGCTGATAGGGCGGCAGCCCGGCGGCTTCTTCACCGTGAATGCGGATCGAGCCGGCGCTCGGCTGTTCGAAACCGGCGATCAGGCGCAGGCAGGTGGTTTTGCCCGAGCCGGAAGGGCCAAGCATGGAAAAGAACTCGCCGTCCTGGATGTCGATGGAAACCCGGTCAACGGCTTTTACATCGCCGAACTGACGGGAAACGTGGGTGAACTGGACTGCAAGCGTCATGATGCGGTGCTCCAAAAAAGCGAGGGCTGTCGCAGCGGCCCTTGCCTGGACTTCTGAAAAAACAAAATCGGTAGTAGGAGCGAGCTTGCTCGCGATGGACTCAAGGGCGGCGCGTTTACTCAGAAAACACGCGTTATCGTTAACGTCCATCGCGAGCAAGCTCGCTCCTACAGGGGCATTACTCCCACAAGGACAGCGCAAACCTGTGGGAGCGAGCTTGCTCGCGAAGCTTTTGGACTATCTGCCGCCCATGATCGCGATGTAGTCCTGGGTCCAGCGGCTGTACGGCACGAATTTGCCGCCCTCGGCCTGCGGGGTCTTCCAGAATGCGATCTTTTCGAACTGGTCGAAACCGTTGGTCTTGCAACCTTCAGCGCCCAGCAATTCGCTCTCTTTGCAGGCCGCCGGAACCGCTGGCAGTGAGCCGAACCAGGCCGCTACGTCACCCTGGACTTTGGGTTGCAGCGACCAGTCCATCCACTTGTAAGCGCAGTTTGGGTGCTTGGCATCGGCGTGCAACATGGTGGTGTCGGCCCAGCCCGTGGCGCCTTCTTTGGGGATGGTCGAAGCGACCGGCTGCTTCTCGTTCATCAAACCGTTGACCTGATACGGCCAGGCGCTGGACGCCACCACGCCTTCGTTTTTGAAGTCGCTCATTTGCACGGTGGTGTCGTGCCAGTAGCGGTGGATCAACGGTTGCTGGGTGCGTAACAAATCGAGCACGGCTTTGTACTGGGTTTCAGTCAGCTCATAAGGACTTTTGATGCCCAGTTCCGGCTTGGTCGATTTGAGGTACAGCGCCGCGTCGGCGATGTAGATCGGGCCGTCATAGGCCTGCACGCGGCCCTTGTTGGCCTTGCCGTCCGGCAGGTTCTGCGCATCGAACACCACGCCCCAGCTGTCAGGTGCTTGCTTGAACACATTGGTGTTGTACATCAATACGTTCGGACCCCATTGATAGGGCGTTCCGTAAACCTGCTTATTGACCACGTACCACGGGCCGTCCTTGAGACGAGGATCGATATTCTTCCAGTTCGGGATCAGCGAGGTGTTGATCGGCTGTACACGCTTGCCGCCGATCAAGCGCAAGGACGCGTCGCCGGAAGCGGTGACCAGGTCGTAACCACCCTTGGCCATCAGGCTGACCATCTCATCGGAGGTAGCGGCGGTTTTGACGTTGACCTTGCAGCCGGTCTCTTTCTCGAAACCGGTCACCCAGTCGTAATTTTTGTCGCTTTCGCCACGTTCGATGTAGCCCGGCCAGGCGACGATATCCAACTGGCCTTCGCCGGCGCCAACGGCTTTCAGCGGTTCGGCGGCCTGGATGCTGGCGCTGGCCAGCAGTGCTGTAGTGATTGCACTGAGCAGTGCGGTCTTGTGCACGAACATTGGGTTTCCCTCTTCTTTAATTATGGTCGGGGCAGTTTTGAACGTGATGAACGTGATGAACGTGGTGAAGCCATGCCTTTGAGGCAATTTATTAGAGTAGTGCGTTATTTCAGATCATTGCCGTGGCGCGCCATGATGTGCCGCACCACGCTGTAATCCTGTAGCGAATCGCTGGACAGATCCTTGCCATAACCCGAGCGCTTCAAGCCGCCGTGGGGCATTTCGCTGACCAGCATGAAATGGCTGTTGATCCAGGTACAGCCGTACTGCAGACGCGCCGCGACCTGCATCGCCTTGTCCAGATTCTGAGTCCAGACCGACGACGCCAAGCCATATTCGGAGTCGTTGGCCCAGTCCACCGCTTGTTCCAGCTCCTCGAAACGGGTCACGGTGACCACTGGGCCGAACACTTCGCGCTGGACGATTTCATCGCTCTGTTTGCAGCCGGCGAGCAGCGTCGGCTGATAGTAGAAGCCCGCACCTGAATGCACGGCGGCGCCGGTGACGCGCTCGATGTGCGGCTGGCCGAGGGCGCGTTCGACGAAACTGGCCACGCGGTCGCGCTGGCGGGTGCTGATCAGCGGGCCGATCTCATTATCGGCGTCGCGTTTGCCGGCAAAGCGCAGGCTGCTGACGGCGGCGCCAAGTTCGGCGACCAGGCGATCATGAATCCCGGCCTGAGCATAGATTCGGCAAGCTGCGGTGCAGTCCTGCCCGGCGTTGTAGTAACCGTAGCTGCGCACGCCTTCGACCACGGCTTGAATGTCGGCGTCGTTGCAGACGATCACCGGCGCTTTGCCGCCGAGTTCGAGGTGGGTACGTTTCAGGGTTTTCGCCGCGGCCTGAAGGATTTTCTGCCCGGTGACGATATCGCCGGTCAACGAGACCATGCGCACTTTCGGGTGGCTGACCAAATGGCTGCCGACGCCTTCACCAGCGCCGCAGATGATGTTGATCACCCCACGTGGCAGCAGCTCGGCCAGCGCCGGGGCCAGAGCCAGTATCGACAGCGGCGTGTGTTCGGACGGTTTGAACACCAGGGTGTTGCCCGCCGCCAGGGCCGGGGCGATTTTCCAGGCGGCCATCATGATCGGGTAGTTCCACGGCGCGATCGAGGCCACGACACCAATAGGGTCGCGGCGGACCATGCTGGTGTAGCCCGGCAGGTATTCACCGCTGAGTTGGCCCGTCTGGCAGCGCACGGCGCCGGCGAAGAAGCGGAACACGTCGACCGTGGCGTTCAAATCGTCCTGACGCGCCAGGTGCAGTGGCTTGCCGCAGTTCAGCGATTCCAGGCGGGCGAGGTGGTCGGCTTGTTTTTCCACTGCGTTGGCGATGGCCAGCAGAATGTTTGAGCGTTGCTGCGGGGTGGTCCGCGACCAACCGGCAAAAGCACGGTGGGCGGCCAGAACGGCGCTTTCGACTTGTTCGGTGCTTGCTTCGGCGATGTGTGTCAGCACTTCACCCGTGGACGGGTTGAGGATCGGCTCGACAAAGCCCTGGCCTGCGACTAATTCACCATCGATCAATAAAGCGGTGAACAACGGGGTCTGCGCGCCAGCCATTTTTCGGGTTCTCTTTTCTTGTGTGGCCATGGTGCTCCCCTGCGACTGGAGCCCGACCTTCTCTTATAGATGTTGAGAGACTAGTGGTCGGACGTGAGGTCGACAAATACTAAATACTGAAGGCGGCGTTCGATTAAATAGATGGCTTGCGTCCAGCGTGAGGTTGCTCGCGGGCCACGGTCAGGAATGGGTCCACCAAGGCGGGCCGTGCGGTGCCGCGGCGCCAGGCCAGGCCTACGTCGAGGGTCTGGCTAAGGTCTGCCAGCGGGCGCGCTTCGATAATGTCGCCTTCCAGCGACCAGGGGCGGTAAGTCATGTCCGGCTGGATCGACACCCCGAGCCCCGCCGCCACCAGGCTTCGGACTGCTTCAGTCGAAGCCGTGCGCAAGGTGATGCGCGGCTGCAAGCCGGCGGCGGACCACATGCGCTGAGCGTTGCGATCCATTTCATCGACGTTGAGCTGAATCAACGGCTCGCGGGCAACATCGGCGAGGTTGATGCTGTCGTGTTCCAGCAACGGGTGCTGAGCCGGCAGCCACAGGCGATGGGGCGAGTGGGTGAGGACTTCGGTTTGCAGGGCGTGGCGGTCTTCCAGATTGGAAAGAATTAGCACGCCGACATCGATTTCACCGCTGACCAGCAAGTGTTCGATGTACGGGCGTTCATCCTCCATCACGCGGATTTCCACGTTCGGGTAGGCGCGCTGGAAGCGGGTCAGCAAGTCCGCAAGGTAGTAACCGGCCACCAGGCTGGTCACGCCGACGATCAACTGTCCGGCTACCTGATCGGTGCTTTGTTGCAGGCTGCGCTTGGCATTGTCGACAGTGGCCAGGATCAAGTGCGCCTGGCGCAGAAACTGGTGGCCTTGGTGGGTCAGGGTCATGCCCTTGGCGTGGCGATTGAACAAGCTGACGCCAATTTCCTGTTCCAGTTGCTGGATCGCCAGGGTCAGTGTCGATTGGGAGATGTACACCGCTTGGGCAGCGGCCGAGATCGAGCCCGTCTCGGCCACGGCGATAAAGTGACGGATCTGACGCAAGGTCATCATGGGGGGATTACCGGTTAGGCGGTTTTATAGATTTACTCGAGTGTATATCTTTTTAATCGATGGCCTAGTTCAGAAGCGGGACTTCGGCAAGGGCCAAGCAACATCTGGAAGCACACTCGATAAGTGGACGAGGGCGCTTCGATCTACGCTGTGGGCCTTATTGATCTGGTTAACCCCCGGCTCCAGGAGGCGGCAAATGAATACACGTGGATTGCTTGATCAGTTACTCAAGTCCGGTCAGGACATGTTGCAAAACAAGGCTGGTGGCACTCAGCACAAACCGGCTGGTTCGGATAAAGGCGCGTTGGGTAGCTTGCTCGGCGGTTCGGGCGGGCTCGGCAGTCTGCTCTCAGGGGCAGGCGGTGGCGCGTTGGCAGCTGGCGCCATGGGGCTGTTACTGGGGAATAAAAAAGCCCGCAACTTTGGCGGTAAAGCGCTGACCTACGGCGGCCTCGCAGCGTTGGGCGTTTTGGCCTACAAGGCTTACGGTAATTGGCAGACGCAGCAGGCTGGCGTTCCACAGACTGAGCCGCAAACCATCGACCGCCTGCCAGCGGCGCAAGTTGAATTGCACAGCCAGGCGATCCTCAAGGCGCTGGTCGCCGCGGCCAAGGCCGATGGCCATGTCGATGAGCGCGAGCGAGCGCTGATTGAGGGCGAGTTCACCAAACTGGACAACGATCAGGACCTGCAACGCTGGCTGCACGCCGAACTCAACAAGCCTCTGGACCCGGCCGACGTCGCCCGCGCCGCCAGCACCCCGGAAATGGCCGCCGAGATGTACATCGCCAGCGTGATGCTGGTGGATGAAGAGAACTTCATGGAGAAGTCCTATCTGGATGAGCTGGCGCGCCAGCTCAAGCTTGAGCCAGGCCTGAAGGCCGAACTGGAGAAACAGGTTCGGCAGGCTTCGCTGTAATCAGAGAAAGCGGGCGAACCGAAAAGATCGTCCGAACGCGGCCCGAACCTACGGCAGCTCCTACGCCGATCGCACACAACTTTGATCTCACGGTTGTACGCCGATCCTGTAGGAGCGGCCGTAGGCTGCGATCCTTTCGGGCATCACACCACTTTCAGCCCTCTCAATGACCAACCCACAGTCTGTTTCTTCCGACTCATCACTATCAGTGTTCGCCGCATGTGTCCCAGAGTAGCCATCCAGAGCGGATGCTGGTTTTCTCTCATCTAAGTGAGACGTGGTGCGCAACCCGTTGATAAAGGAAGGCACGCCCTCGGCTATACTCCGCCCCATTTGAATCGCCCCGAGGACTGACTGTGAAGAACTGGACATTGCACCGACGTATTTTGGCGAGCTTTGCGGTAATTATCGCCATCATGTTGCTGATGGTCATGGTCTCCTACTCCAGTCTGCTGAAGATCGAGGCCAGCGAGGAAACGGTCCGGACGGACGCTGTTCCGGGGCTGTATTACAGCTCGATGATTCGCAGCGCCTGGGTCGACAGTTACGTCCTGACCGAGCAGATCGCCGGTCTTTCCGGGCATCGAGACGTGACCGCTGCTGACCAGGCGTTGTACAAGAGCTACGAAGAGCGTCTGAAAGAAGGAATGGACAACTATCGGACAACCATCTTCGACTCGGACGATAGGGCCTCTTTCGACGAGTTCGAAGTTCGTCATCAATCGTACAATCAGGTACTGACGAAAGTCATCGATCTCTATCAGCGCAAAGAATACGAACAGGCCAGCATCGCGCTGGAGAATGAACTGACGCCTGCCTGGGTAGCTGGCCGCCAGCATTTGAACAGCGTGATCGATCGCAATCGTAATCAGGCTGATAAAGCCACCGAGGCTATCGGCTCCGCAGTCACTGCGGCAAAAATCAGCATGGGCGTCTCTTTATTGATTGCAGTAATTGCTGCCGGTCTGTGCGGCCTGTTGCTGATGCGCGCGATCATGGCGCCGATGAACCGTATCGTCGAGATCCTCGACATCATGCGTACCGGAGACTTGAGCAGGCGCTTGAATCTGGAGCGCAAGGATGAATTCGGCGCAGTAGAAACCGGCTTCAACGACATGATGACCGAGCTCACCTCTCTGGTTTCCCAGGCCCAGCGCTCGTCGGTGCAAGTCACCACCTCGGTCACGGAAATTGCCGCCACCTCCAAGCAGCAGCAGGCTACCGCGACGGAAACCGCAGCCACCACCACGGAAATCGGTGCCACTTCGCGGGAAATCGCGGCGACCTCGCGGGATCTGGTGCGCACCATGACCGAAGTCTCCACCGCCGCCGACCAGGCTTCGGTACTGGCCGGTTCCGGTCAGCAAGGCTTGGCCCGTATGGAAGACACCATGCACTCGGTGATGGGCGCGGCCGATCTGGTCAACGCCAAGCTGGCGATCCTCAATGAGAAGGCCGGCAACATCAATCAGGTGGTGGTGACCATCGTCAAGGTCGCCGACCAGACCAACCTGTTGTCTCTCAACGCCGCGATCGAAGCCGAGAAGGCCGGCGAATATGGCCGCGGTTTCGCTGTGGTCGCTACCGAAGTACGGCGTCTGGCGGATCAGACTGCCGTTGCCACATACGACATCGAGCAGATGGTCCGCGAGATCCAGTCGGCAGTGTCGGCGGGTGTCATGGGCATGGACAAATTCTCCGAAGAAGTACGTCGTGGTATGTCCGAGGTTCAACAGGTAGGCGAGCAGCTTTCGCAGATCATTCATCAGGTTCAGGCGCTGGCGCCACGGGTGCTGATGGTCAACGAAGGTATGCAGGCTCAGGCCACCGGTGCCGAGCAGATCAACCACGCGTTGGTGCAGTTGGGGGATGCCAGCGGCCAGACGGTGGAGTCCCTGCGTCAGGCCAGCTTCGCCATCGATGAGCTGAGCCAGGTGGCGGTGGGGCTGCGTAGCGGCGTCTCGCGTTTCAAAGTCTGATGAGCGAGCTCGCGGCGAAACGCGGCGCAGGAGTGGCGCCGAAACAATCGTTGTTTTTGCTGTTCCGCATCGGCAACGAGCGCTATGCCCTGCAGGCCATCGAGGTGGCTGAAGTGCTGCCGCGCCTGCCACTCAAACCGATCGCGAAAGCGCCGTCCTGGGTCGCTGGGGTGTTCGCCTACCGTGGCGCGGTGGTGCCGGTGATCGACCTCAGTGCGCTGACCTTCGGCCAGCCGGCCCAAGTGCGTACCAGCACCCGCCTGGTGCTGGTGCACTATCGACCTGATGCTTCTCAGCCCGGACAGTTGCTCGGGCTGATTCTTGAACAGGCCACCGATACCCTGCGCTGCACTCCAGGGGATTTTAAACCGTACGGCCTGGACAACCGCCAGGCACCTTATTTGGGACCGGTGCGCGAAGATCAGCAGGGTTTGCTGCAATGGATTCGGATCGCTGATTTGCTCAATTCCGAGGTTCGCGCACTGCTGTTTCCGTCGCCGCCGCTGGACCTCGCTCTGTTTGAGGCGCGCCCATGAGCAACGATCAGCGTTTTTTCGACTTCCTCAAAGAGCGCATCGGCCTGGACGTGGCGTCCGTAGGGTCGGAGCTCATTGAGCGAGCTGTCCGCCAGCGCACCATGGCTCAGCAAGCGCTGAGCTCAGACGAGTACTGGCACACACTACAAGAATCGCGGGATGAACAGCAGGCGCTGATCGAAGCGGTGATCGTCCCGGAAACCTGGTTTTTCCGTTATCCGGAGTCTTTCGCCGCCCTGGCCAAACTGGCGAAGACTCGATTGGCCGAGATCAAGGGCATGCGCGCCTTGCGGATTCTCAGCTTGCCGTGCTCTACCGGCGAAGAGCCGTATTCGATTGCCATGGCGTTGCTCGATGCCGGGTTTGCACCCCATCAGTTCAAGGTCGAAGGGATGGACGTCAGCCCTTTGTCGATTGAACGCGCCAAGCGTGGGGTGTATGGCAAGAACTCCTTTCGTGGGCAACTGACCGACTTTCGCGAGCGCCATTTCAGCGCCGATGAGACGGGTTATCGTATGAGTGAGCGGGTGCGTGAACAGGTGCGCTTACAGGTGGGCAACCTGCTTGATCCTGCATTGCTGGCCAATGAACCGCCCTATGATTTTGTGTTCTGCCGCAATCTGTTGATTTACTTCGATCAGCCGACCCAGCGACAGGTGTTTGAAGTCCTCAAGCGCCTCACCCATGTCGACGGCGTGCTGTTTATCGGACCGGCAGAAGGTGGACTGTTGGGGCGATTGGGCATGCGCTCGATCGGCATTCCACAGTCCTTTGCTTTTAGTCGTCACAGCGAGCCTGATCCTGACCCGCTACCCACCTTTACCCCGATGCCGTTGCCCGTGCGCGAGCCGATCCGTAGCGTGGCGCAACCGCCTCGCAACCGACCCTTTACCCGCGTTGCGCCAGCGATTAGCCCAGGCAAACCTTCTGCTGCGGCGAATGATGCTGCTGCCTTGCTTGGCAACATCGCGGCGTTGGCCAATGAAGGCAACAGCGCCGAGGCGCGCATGGCCTGTGAGCAGTACCTGCGCAGCCATGAGCCGGTGGCTCAGGTGTTTTATTGGCTGGGTTTGCTCAGCGATGTCGCCGGAAGTGCGATGCAGGCTCAGGGGTTCTATCGCAAGGCACTCTATCTGGAGCCGCAGCACCCCGAAGCCCTGATGCATCTGGCTGCCTTGCTGGATTCCCAAGGGAATGCAGCGGGTGCCCGTCGATTGCAGGAACGCGCCGCCCGTAGCGAGCGCACCGCTGACAGTGAGCGTAAACGATGACCGGCTCTTTTTCGTTGAACGTAACCCATGAGGATGCGCAGGCCATCGATGACTGCTGGAACCGGATCGGTATCCACGGTGACAAATCCTGCCCACTGCTGCCCGAGCATATTCATTGCCGCAATTGCGCGGTGTATTCCGCGGCAGCGACCCGCTTGCTCGATCGTTATGCGTTGCAACAGGAAGATCATCGGCAGTCGATCGCCGTCGAGAATGATGTCGTCACCCGATCACTGTTGATGTTTCGCCTGGGGGACGAGTGGTTAGGCCTGGTCACCCGCTGCCTGGTGGAGGTTGCGCCGTTGCAGCCGATTCATTCTTTGCCGCACCAGCGTTCGCGGGCGTTGCTGGGCGTGGCAAATGTGCGCGGCGCCTTGGTCGCCTGCCTGTCGCTGGCGGATTTGCTGGGGCTGGACGCGACTATCGGTGCTGCCTCCGGGACGCGGGTCATGCCGCGCATGTTGATCATCGCGGCCCACGGCGGCCCGGTGGTGGTGCCAGTGGATGAGGTGGACGGGATTCACGCCATCGATGAACGCATTTTGAACGCGGCCTCCAGTTCCGGCTCACACACCAGCGGCAAATACACCCGTGGCGTGTTGCCGTTCAGAGAGCGAAGTTTGCGCTGGCTGGATGAAGAACAGTTGCTGTCAGCCGTGACCCGGAGCCTCACATGACCCCCGAACAAATGCGCGACGCATCGCTGTTCGAACTCTTCAGTCTGGAGGCTGAAGCGCAGACTCAAGTGCTCAGCGCCGGTTTGCTGGCACTCGAACGCAACCCGACCCAGGCCGATCAACTGGAAGCCTGCATGCGTGCGGCGCACTCACTCAAGGGCGCCGCGCGGATTGTCGGGGTGGATGCCGGGGTCAGCGTGGCGCATGTGATGGAGGATTGTCTGGTCAGCGCCCAGGAGGGGCGTCTGTACCTGCAGCCCGAACACATCGACGCCTTACTTCAAGGCACTGACCTTCTGATGCGCATCGCCACGCCGGGTAGCGACAATGTGGGTCCGAGCGATATCGAGGCCTACGTCGCCTTGATGGGCCAGTTGCTCGATCCCGCAGCGTTGACCGCCAAAGTGGCACGGGATACCGCGCCATTCGCTGAGCCGATCTTGCCGCTAATGGCTGAGCTGCAACTCGATCCGCCCCGTGCCGAGCTTGAGTCCGACACTCTATTGCTGGAGCCAGAACCGTTTCTTGCCGCTCCCATCGAGACGTTGCTTAAAGCCGCGCGCGTTACCGAAGGCGGCGAACGAGTGCTGCGGGTTACCGCTGAACGGTTGAATAGCTTGCTCGATCTGTCGAGCAAATCCTTGGTGGAAACCCAGCGCCTCAAACCCTGGCTGGCGACCATGCAGCGTCTCAAACGCATGCAGAGCAACAGTTTGCGGGCCCTGGAAAATCTCAACGTTCATCTCAAAGAGCACGAGCTGAGCCTGCAAGCCCAGGAAGTGCTGGGTGACGCCCGGCGTATGCTCGCCGAATCCCAGCAACTGCTGGCCGAGAAAACCGCCGAGCTGGATGAGTTCGGCTGGCAGGCCAGTCAACGCGCTCAGGTGCTGTATGACACAGCACTGGCCTGTCGCATGCGGCCGTTCGCCGATGTGTTGGCCGGGCAGGTGCGGATGGTCCGTGATCTGGGTCGTAGCCTGGGTAAACACGTGCGGTTGGAGATCGAAGGTGACAAGACCCAGGTCGACCGTGATGTGCTGGAAAAGCTCGAAGCGCCACTGACCCATTTGCTGCGCAACGCAGTGGATCATGGCATCGAAATGCCTGAGCAACGGTTGTTGGCGGGTAAGCCCGCCGAGGGCTTGATCCGTCTGCGTGCCTCCCATCAGGCCGGGTTACTGGTGCTGGAACTGAGCGATGACGGCAATGGAGTCGACCTCGAACACCTGCGCCGCAGCATCGTCGAGCGTCAATTGTCTCCGGCCGAAACCGCTGCTCAGTTGAGCGAAGAGGAGCTGCTGACGTTCCTGTTTTTACCGGGCTTCAGCCTGCGGGACAAGGTCACCGAAGTCTCCGGGCGCGGTGTTGGCCTGGACGCGGTTCAGCATATGGTCCGTCAGCTTCGCGGCGCGGTGGTGCTGGAGCAGACGGCGGGTGAGGGCAGCCGATTCTATCTTGAAGTGCCGTTGACCCTGTCAGTGGTGCGCAGTCTGGTCGTCGAGGTGGGTGAGGAGGCGTATGCCTTCCCGCTGGCGCACATCGAACGCATGTGCGACCTGGAGCCGGACCAGATCGTGCAAGTCGAAGGCCGTCAGCACTTTTGGCACGAAGGCCGACATGTCGGTCTGGTCGCGGCCAGTCAGCTGTTGCAGCGCCCGGCGGCACAGAATAACGATCAAACCCTCAAAGTGGTGGTGATCCGCGAACGAGAAGCGGTGTACGGCGTGGCCGTCGAGCGCTTTGTTGGCGAGCGCACGCTGGTGGTGCTGCCGCTGGATGATCGGCTGGGCAAGGTTCAGGATATTTCCGCCGGAGCGCTGCTGGACGATGGCTCCGTGGTGCTGATCGTCGACGTCGAAGACATGCTGCGTTCGGTGGATAAACTGCTCAACACCGGCCGTCTGGAGAGGATTTCCGGGCACAAGCATCAGGCCACGGAAGTCGCGCGTAAACGCATTCTGGTGGTCGACGATTCACTGACGGTCCGCGAGTTACAGCGCAAACTGTTGCTCAATCGTGGCTATGACGTCGCGGTGGCGGTAGACGGAATGGATGGTTGGAACGCCCTGCGCGCCGAAGACTTCGATTTGCTGATCACCGACATCGATATGCCCCGAATGGACGGTATTGAATTGGTCACCTTGTTGCGTCGCGACAATCGCTTGCAGTCGCTGCCGGTTATGGTGGTTTCCTACAAGGATCGCGAAGAAGACCGGCGTCGTGGGCTGGACGCCGGAGCCGACTATTATCTAGCCAAAGCCAGTTTTCATGACGACGCTTTGCTTGATGCAGTCGTGGAACTCATTGGAGGAGCCCGGACATGAAGATTGCTATCGTCAATGACATGCCCATGGCGGTAGAGGCCTTGCGTAGAGCCCTGGCTTTCGAGCCGGCACACCAAGTGGTCTGGGTCGCGAGCAATGGTGCCGAGGCGGTAAAACACTGCGCCGAGCAAACGCCGGACTTGATCCTGATGGACTTGATCATGCCGGTAATGGATGGCGTGGAAGCGACCCGGCGGATCATGGCCGAGAGCCCGTGCCCCATCGTGATCGTGACCGTCGACCGCGAGCAGAACGTCCATCGGGTGTTCGAGGCCATGGGCCATGGCGCGCTGGATGTGGTGGACACCCCGGCCGTCGGTGCGGGTAATGCGAAAGAAGCCGCAGCGCCGTTGTTGCGCAAGATCCTCAATATCAGCTGGCTGATTGGCCAGAGCGGTAGCCGTGTACAATCGGCACCGGCGCCGCTGCGCACTATGGCGCGGCGTCAGAGTCTGGTGGCCATTGGCTCCTCCGCTGGCGGGCCGGCGGCGCTGGAAGTCTTGCTCAAAGGTCTGCCCACCGATTTTTCCGCGGCCATCGTGCTGGTTCAGCACGTTGACCAGGTGTTCGCCGCCGGCATGGCCGAATGGCTGAGCAGTGCCTCCGGGTTGAAGGTGCGCCTGGCGCAAGAGGGAGAGCCGCCGCAAAGCGGCACGGTGCTGCTGGCCGGCACCAACCACCATATCCGACTCTTGAAAAACGGCACGCTGGCCTACACCGCCGAGCCGGTCAACGAGATCTATCGACCCTCGATCGATGTGTTTTTCGAGAGCGTAGCCAACTACTGGAACGGCGATGCCGTTGGCGTGTTGCTCACCGGCATGGGCCGTGATGGCGCTCAGGGACTTAAATTGATGCGCCAGCAAGGCTTTTTGACCATCGCCCAGGACCAGAACAGCAGTGCGGTGTATGGGATGCCCAAAGCGGCCGCTGCCATAGACGCCGCTGTGGAAATCCGTCCACTGGACAAGATTGCGCCACGGTTGCTGGAAATATTTGCCAAATGACTGACAAAAAATGACTGACAAAAACAGCGTTCCTGGACAGGTAGTAACTCAGGTGACTGCACATGCATAACTTACAGCTCGACGATTTCAAAACCGATGAAAATGCCGCGATGGTGCTGTTGGTCGATGACCAGGCAATGATCGGTGAGGCTGTACGGCGCGGGCTGGCCAATGAAGAGAATATCGACTTCCACTTCTGCTCCGACCCGCATCAGGCCATTGCCCAGGCGGTCCGCATCAAGCCGACGGTGATCCTCCAGGACTTGGTCATGCCCGGTCTGGATGGCCTGAGCCTGGTGCGCGAATACCGCAACCATCCGGCGACCAAGAACATTCCGATTATCGTGCTGTCGACCAAGGAAGACCCCTTGATCAAAAGCGCGGCGTTTGCCGCAGGCGCTAATGATTACCTGGTCAAACTGCCGGACAATATTGAGCTGGTGGCGCGTATCCGCTATCACTCGCGCTCCTACATGACCCTGCTGCAACGCGATGAGGCGTATCGCGCGTTGCGAGTCAGCCAGCAGCAGTTGCTCGACACCAATCTGGTGCTGCAGCGGTTGATGAACTCTGACGGCCTGACCGGGCTGTCCAATCGTCGTCACTTCGATGAATACCTCGAACTGGAGTGGCGGCGAGCCCTGCGCGACCAGACGCAACTGTCGCTGTTGATGATCGATGTCGACTATTTCAAGTCCTACAACGACAGCTTCGGCCACTTGGAGGGCGATGAAGCCCTGCGCAAAGTCGCCACAGCCATTCGCGACGCCAGCAGTCGACCGTCCGACTTGCCGGCCCGTTACGGCGGAGAAGAATTCGCGCTGGTGCTGCCCAATACCTCGCCGGGTGGTGCGCGGCTGGTGGCCGAGAAACTGCGTCAGACTGTGGCCGCACTGAATATTGCGCATGTCTCTCCGGCCGAAGGCGCGAGCCTGACCGTCAGCATTGGCCTGTCGACCATGACCCCGCAGCAGGGCACGGATTGCCGACAACTGATCTCGGCAGCCGACAAAGGGTTGTATCTGGCAAAAAACAATGGGCGCAATCAGGTGGGGATTGAATGAAATAGGGCTCCATCGGCCAAGCGGGCTGCCGTGGCAGCCTGATTACGTTATACTCTTCGGCTTTCAAAAGTTCGCCAACGAGTGCTGCCCGCCATGGAAATCAACCCGATCCTTAACAGTATCAAGGACCTGTCCGAGCGCTCCGAAACTATTCGGGGGTATCTTTGACTACGATCAAAAGCATGAGCGTCTGACCGAAGTCAATCGCGAGCTTGAAGATCCGAGTGTCTGGAACAACCCTGAATACGCCCAGAATCTAGGCCGCGAGCGTTCCTTGCTGGCCCAGATCGTCGATACCCTCGATGAGATGCACAGCGGTCTGGCCGATGCCAAAGACCTGCTGTTGATGTCTGCCGAGGAAGAAGACCAGGCCGCTGTAGACGACGTTGCCGCTGAAGTGGAACGTCTGCGCGAATCCCTCGAGAAGCTTGAATTCCGCCGGATGTTCAGCGGCGAGATGGACCCCAACAACGCTTACCTGGACATTCAGTCCGGTTCCGGCGGCACCGAAGCCCAGGACTGGGCCAATATCCTGCTGCGCATGTACCTGCGCTGGGCGGATAAACGCGGTTTCGACGCAACCATCATGGAACTGTCTGCCGGTGAAGTCGCCGGGATCAAAGGCGCGACCGTGCACATCAAGGGTGAATACGCCTTTGGCTGGCTGCGTACCGAAATCGGCGTGCACCGTCTGGTGCGAAAAAGCCCGTACGATTCCGGTAACCGCCGTCACACCTCGTTCTCGGCAGTTTTCGTCTCGCCGGAAATCGATGACAACATCGAAATCGACATCAACCCGTCGGACTTGCGGATCGATACCTATCGTTCCTCCGGTGCCGGTGGTCAGCACGTAAACACCACTGACTCGGCCGTACGTATCACCCACGTACCGACCAACACCGTGGTCTGTTGCCAGAACGAACGCTCCCAGCACGCGAACAAAGACACCGCGATGAAGATGTTGCGGGCTCGCTTGTATGAGCAGGAAGTGCAGAAGCGCAACGCCGCCTCCCAAGCACTGGAAGACACCAAGTCGGATATCGGCTGGGGTCATCAGATTCGTTCGTATGTACTCGACCAGTCGCGGATCAAGGATCTGCGCACCAACATCGAGCGCAGCGACTGCGTCAACGTGCTCGACGGCGATATCGACGAATACCTGGTGGCAAGCCTCAAGCAAGGGCTGTAAACCGTCAGCCCAGACCTTAAGTCCCTCGCCCGCAGCGAGGGCAACGAACCTGTGATGGAAGATTTAAAGACATGAGCGACCTACAACTCGACCCGCAAGCCCTGCAACAGGAAGAAAACACCCTGATCGCCCTGCGCAAGGAAAAGCTTGCTGCCGAGCGCGCCAAGGGGCAGGCCTTCCCCAACGACTTCCGCCGCGACAGCTACTGCGAAGACTTGCAGAAGCAGTACGTGGACAAGACCAAGGAAGAGCTGGCAGAGGCGGCAATCCCGGTCAAGGTTGCCGGTCGTCTCATGCTCAACCGTGGTTCCTTCATGGTGATCCAGGACATGTCCGGGCGCATCCAGGTTTATGTCAACCGTAAAACCCTGTCGGAAGAAACCCTGGCCTCGGTGAAAACCTGGGACCTGGGCGACATCATCGCCGCCGAAGGTACCCTGGCCCGCTCTGGCAAAGGTGACCTGTACGTTGAAATGACCAACGTGCGCCTGCTGACCAAGTCCCTGCGCCCGCTGCCGGACAAGCACCACGGCCTGACGGATACCGAAACCCGTTATCGCCAGCGCTACGTCGACCTGATCGTCAACGAAGAAGTTCGTCAGACCTTCCGCATCCGCTCGCAAGTGATCGCGCACATTCGCAGCTTCCTGATGAAGCGCGACTTCCTCGAAGTCGAAACGCCGATGTTGCAAACCATTCCTGGTGGCGCAGCGGCCAAGCCGTTCGAGACTCACCACAACGCTCTGGACCTGGACATGTTCCTGCGCATCGCGCCGGAGCTGTACCTCAAGCGTCTGGTGGTCGGTGGTTTCGAGCGCGTATTCGAGATCAACCGCAACTTCCGTAACGAAGGCGTTTCGACCCGGCACAACCCCGAGTTCACCATGCTCGAGTTCTACCAGGCCTACGCTGACTACGAAGACAACATGGACCTGACCGAAGAGCTGTTCTGCGAACTCGCACAGCTGGTTCTGGGCACCACCGATGTGCCGTATCAGGGCAAGGTGTTCCACTTCGGCGAACCGTTCCAGCGCATCTCGGTGTTCGCGTCGATCCTCAAGTACAACCCTGAGATCACCGAAGCTGATCTGCGAGATATCGACAAAGCCCGCGCTATCGCCAAGAAAGCCGGTGCCGATGTCAAAGGCTTCGAAGGTCTGGGCAAGCTGCAAACCATGATTTTCGAAGAGCTGGTCGAGCACAAACTGGAACAGCCGACCTTCATCACCGAATACCCGTTCGAAGTGTCGCCGCTGGCACGTCGCAACAATACCAACCCGAACGTCACCGACCGCTTCGAGCTGTTCATCGGTGGCCGTGAAATCGCTAACGCCTACTCCGAGTTGAACGACGCGGAAGACCAGGCTGAGCGTTTCCAGGCCCAGGTGCGTGACAAGGATTCCGGTGACGACGAAGCCATGCATTACGATGCCGACTTCGTTCGCGCTCTGGAATACGGGATGCCGCCGACGGCAGGTGAAGGTATCGGTATCGACCGTTTGGTGATGCTGCTCACCGACGCTCCGTCGATCCGCGATGTGATCTTGTTCCCGCACATGCGGCCGCAAGCGTAAGAGTTTTGAATAAAAAGCCGCCGCTTAGAGGCGGCTTTTTATTGTCTGTGTGGAACTGACGTACCGCTTCTAATTCATAGTGATTTTGAGAGGAATACCTGTCGTGAACCGTGCAATTGCTCTAGAAGGTGCAGCTGGAATCGCCACTGCGGTCGCTGAAAGCGTTCAGTACCAAGGCCGCAAGGCCAGCCGACAGGGCAGCGAGCAGCGCCGACAGGTCATTCTCGATGCCGCCATGCGCATCGTCGTGCGCGATGGCGTGCGAGCGGTGCGTCACCGTGCAGTGGCGACCGAGGCCGGCGTGCCGCTGTCGGCGACCACTTACTATTTCAAGGATATCGATGACTTGCTCACCGATACCTTCGCGCAATATGTGGAACGCAGTGCAGCGTTCATGGCCAAATTCTGGGCGAATAACGAAGGCTTGTTGCGCGAGATGGTCGCCTACGGTGACGGCAGCCCACAGGCCCGCTCGCAACTGGCCGATGATATTGCCCGGTTGACCGCCGACTATGTTCAGCGCCAATTGCACAACCGTCGTGAGCACTTGATGGCGGAGCAGGCGTTCCGCCAGGAAGCACTGCTCAACCCGCGTCTGGCACTGTTGGTGCGTTCGCACCAGCAAATTCTCCTACAAGGTACTTGCCAGTTTTTCCAGGTATTAGGTTCCCGTGAGCCACAACAAGATGCCAAAGTGTTGACGGCTATAATCGGACGGATGGAATATCAGGGCCTGCTCAATGATCCAGAGCCTCAAGCCGAGGAAGAAATGCTCGGCATTCTCAAACGTTACATGCACTTGGTGCTGGCCTCGGTGTGAACCACGCGGTCCCCTGTAGGAGCTGCCGAAGGCTGCGATCTTTTAGCGTTCTCAAGAGCGCTGAAGATCAACAGATCGTCCGAACGCGGCCCGAACCTACGGCAGCTCCTACGAAAAGCCGGTCATATAGGGAGTGTTGAATGAAGTCCTGGCGTGTGCTCGCAATCGCCGTGTCGTTTCTGCTGCTCAGTGGCTGTCTAGTGAGTTTCAAGCAGCCGTTGCCGGCTGATCAGGCAGCGCCTGCCGCAATGCTCGGCAAATGGACCAGCAAGAACGTCTGGGGCGAGGCGCTCAACCTTGAGCTGAGCCGCGTCGCGACCAATCGCTATAAGGCCGTCAGTTACCCCAAAGGTGAGCCGAAACAGCGCGATGCTTATGACTTCACCGTTTCTCGCCATGGCAGTCGCTGGTACTTGTCGGCGGCGGTCCCGGACAAATTCGGCGGCCACTTCGCTATCGCCGGTTTCGAGTTGAGCGATAACGATGAATTGGTGGTCTACAACCTGGACCTTGCGCAGATTCAGCAGGCGCTGGGGCAAGAGGCCTTGAGTGGTGAGCCGTTTGAAACCAAAGAAGGCGATGGCGTGCTGATCAGCAACCCGCTGGAACAGGTGTTTGCCTACCTGGATGATCCGGCCAATTCTGACGTATTCGTCGAAGCGGCACGGTTCCAGCGCTCGGGCAAGTAAACGCGGCACAGAACATTATCAATAGGAGCTTCGGGTGGACGATTACCAGCAGACGATACGCACCTTGTCCGATCGCATTGTGCTGGCGCAAACACCGATCCGTGTACTGGATGCGGTCAAGTGGGACGACAACATCCGCAAAGGATTCCTCATGGCCAACGGTAAGGAAATGCCTGCCGTTGACCGCGACTACTACCTCAACCGCCCGCTGTCGTTCGACTCCAGCGCGGTGAAGCTGGAATTCCAGAACATCGAGCGTGACATCACCCGTCAACTGGGCCAGTTCAACCCGGTCGGGCAGATCATGCGGCGCATGTGCAAGGAGTACCGCATGGTGGTGCGCATGCTCGAAGCGCGCGGCACCGAAGATTTCGGTCTGATCTCCCAAGAGCTTTACGGCGCGGCGTCCGATGCCTTCCATGCCGGTGACCCGACCCTGGCCGATCTGGGCCTGATGCTCTCTGATTACCTGAACAACATCGACGGCCGTGGCGACCTCAAGGACGAACCCAAGACGTTGACCGCCAAAGACGCCGTCCACCTGCTGCAAACCCGCCTGAACAAGGTATTCGGCGAAGCAGAGGATACCATTCGGGTGTTCGAGTCCGACGGGATCGTCGCTGATGCGGCGGCCGGTGCCGACTACATCAAGATCCGCGCCGATGCGATGTTCAACGACCGTGACGTGCGCGCCCTGGAAGTCCATGAAGGGCTGGTGCATGTCGGCACCACGCTCAATGGCCTGAACCAGCCGATCTGCACCTTTCTGTCCAAGGGCCCACCGTCCTCTACCGTGACCCAGGAAGGCCTGGCGATCCTGATGGAGATCATCACCTTTGCCTCCTATCCAAGCCGCTTGCGCAAACTGACCAACCGCACCCGCGCCATTCATATGGTGGAAGAGGGTGCGGACTTCTTGCAGATCTACGAATTCTTCCGCGAACAGGGCTTCGAGATGGAGCAAAGCTACAGCAACGCCAGTCGGGTATTCCGCGGATCAGTGCCTAATGGTCTGCCATTTACCAAAGACTTGTCCTACCTCAAGGGCTTTATCATGGTTTACAACTACATTCAGTTGGCCGTGCGTAAGGGCATGCTTGAGCAGATACCCTTGTTGTTTTGTGGCAAGACCACCCTGGAAGACATGCGCACCTTACGCCAGTTGGTGGATGAAGGCCTGATCGTACCGCCCAAGTATTTGCCGGATCAGTTCCGTGACTTGAATGCCTTGTCGGCCTGGATGTGCTTCTCCAACTTCCTTAATCACCTGAGCCTGGATCGGATCGAGGCGGATTACTCGAATATCCTGTAACGACACAGCATTGCACTGCCCTTGTAGGAGCGGGCCGGGCGACGCTTCGTTTGCCCGCGATGAGGGCACCTCGGTTTGTCAGATGGACCGCGTTATCGTTCTTCGCGGGCAAGCCCAGCTCCTACAGGTACGGCGTTTCACTTTCTATTCGCGAGGTTTCAAACGGATGAGAATCCTCGGCATCATCAGTCTGCTACTGACCTTGAGTGGTTGCAGCTCCTTGCTGTTCTACCCCGAGCCCGGTCTGCCGTTCACCCCGGAAAAAGCCCACCTGCAATACCGTGACGTGACCCTGACCACTGCCGATGGCCTCAAACTGCGTGGTTGGTGGCTGCCGGCCAAGGCAGGAGTGGCCGTCAAAGGCACTGTGCTGCATCTGCACGGCAATGGCGGCAATCTGGCCTGGCACTTGGGTGCCAGTTGGTGGCTGCCGGAGGAGGGCTATCAGGTGCTGTTGGTGGACTATCGCGGTTATGGCCTGTCGCAAGGTGAACCGGACTTGCCGGCGATCTACCAGGACATCGACGCCGCGTTCAAATGGCTGGACCAGGCCCCTGAGGTTCAAGGCAAACCTGTTGTGCTCCTCGGTCAGAGCCTCGGCGGTGCGCTGGCCGTGCACTACTTGGTCGAACATCCCGAGCGCCAACGCCAGCTCAAAGCATTCGTACTCGACGGTGTACCGGCCAGTTACCGCGAGGTTGGGCAGTTCGCCTTGAGTACCTCCTGGCTGACCTGGCCTTTTCAGGTGCCGTTGTCCTGGCTGGTGCCGGACGCTGATAGCGCGATCAATGCGATGCCACAACTCAGCGGCGTGCCAAAACTGATCTACCACAGCATCGATGACCCGATGGTGCCTCTTTCCAACGGCATTCGTCTGTATCAAGCTGCGCCGCCGCCCAGGGTGCTGCAGCTGACCCGTGGCGGTCATGTGCAGACCTTTGCCGACCCGGTCTGGCGAAAAGTCATGCTGCGCTATCTCGAAGACCCGCAACATTTCAACGGCCTGCGCCGCCTGGGCGAAATCCCGAATTACCCGGTGCCCCTGAATTCAAAAGATGAACCACCAGAGAGTCCGCAATGAGTGAAGAACGTAACGCCATCCCGCTGATCATCACCGGTATCTGCACCATCCTCGGCACCGTCGGGGTCCTGTGGTACTACGGCTACCTGCACTTCGCCAAACCGGAGGACGCGCTGCTGCTGAGCGACTTCACCATGCTCAAGACCCAGCCGGGCGAGGATTACAAAATTTCCCTGGAACCCGCTGCTGAAGTGGCGCAATGCGTCGATGGCGTATTGGTGCTGTTCGATACCGAGCAGAAGGGGTTGACCGGCGTGCTGGTCAACAACAAGAAGAAGGCTGTGCACTGCATGGGCCAAGAGACGCCGCAGCTGGAGCAGTGAGAGATACCCGTAGCAGCCTTCGGCAGCTGCTACAGTCAGGCATAAAAAAATCCGGAGTCCTTAACAGATTCCGGATTTTTTTTGCTGATCAAGGACGCGTCAGTGAGCAGCATTGCGGTGCAGGTGGTGCGTTATGCGGTATGCCAGGTAATCTCTTCTTCACCATCAACGCTGATGCGAATCCAGCGATCAGCCGTTTCCTCACCTTCATCCTCAACCCAGGTGCCCGGTGCGCAGCGCACTTCTACGTTCAACGCGGCGAACGCGGCGCGAGCGCAGGCGATGTCGTCGTCCCACGGGGTCTGGTCGCTGTCCAGGTGCAGGCTGTTCCATTTGCCCACGGCCTTGGGTAGCCAGGTCACCGGCACATTGCCGGCCTTGCATTTGTAGGTCTGGCCTTTCTGCACCCAGTCGGTGCAAGGGCCCAGAGCCGTGCCGAGCCAGGCCGAAATGGCCTTGTAGTCGACGTCGGCGTCTTTCAGGTAAATCTCGATATCGGGTTGGCGCATGGATGTCCTCACTGCGTGTCTGAAAAATCCATTCGCGGATTTAGTCGACCCCCAGCAGATGCTGAAGGCCATAAATTAATGGGTTATTGAAGAACGAAGTAATCGTAGCGCATCGACACGCTGACCTCGAACGGCTCGGCCTGTTCGATGACATTCGCCCGGCGTTCGGCACTGGCGCGCCAACCGTGGGGTGTCATGGCCAGCAGGTTGGCGCGGTCTTGGGCCGCGACCAGGCTGAGCTTGAAGTCCAGGGTTTCGCTGTGTTGCAACTGCATGCCTTGCGGTACCAGGGCCAGATGCTTGTCGTCAGCGTAATCGCGGACTTCGTCATACAGACGCTCGCGCAATTCCATCAAATGACCGCTGGTCGGCCCGACGCGCATCAAGCCGCCACCGGGGCTGAGCAGGCGCTTGGCTTCCTGCCAGTCCAATGGGCTGAAGACGCTGGCGAGGAACTGGCAGCTGGCATCGGCCAAGGGTACGCGGGCCATGCTGGCGATCAACCAGGTCAGCTGCGGATTGCGCCAGCAGGCGCGTTTCACCGCCTCGCGGGAGATGTCCAGCGCATAGCCATCGGCGTTCGGCAGGCCTTCGGCGATTTGCGCGGTGTAGTAACCCTCACCACAACCAATATCCAGCCAGCGCTGTGGCGCACGTTCGGCGGCCAGTTCGGCAAGGCGCTTGGCCACAGGCGCGTAGTGGCCGGCGTTAAGGAAATCACGCCGGGCTTCGACCATGGCCAGGTTGTCGCCGGGATCACGGCTGTTCTTGTGCTGCACCGGCAGCAGATTCAGGTAACCCTGGCGCGCGCGGTCGAAGCGGTGCCCGACAGGGCAGGCCACACCATTGTCGACCGCGCTCAGCGGCGCGCTGCAGATAGGGCAGGTGAGCATCAGGCGAGCAACTTGATCAGAGTCTGGTAGTAGATTTCGGTCAGTACATCGAGGTCGCTGGCAAGCACGCGCTCGTTGACCTGGTGAATCGTCGCGTTGACCGGGCCCAACTCGACCACTTGGGTGCCCATGGTCGCAATGAAGCGCCCATCGGACGTGCCGCCGCTGGTGGAGGCCTTGGTTTCACGACCCGTGATGGCCTTGATGCTGTGCGAGACGGCATCGAGCAACGCGCCCGGCTCGGTCAGGAACGGCAGACCGGACAGCGCCCATTCCACATGCCAGTCCAGGCCATGTTTGTCGAGGATATCGGCGACCCGCTGTTGCAGGCCTTCGACGGTCGACTCGGTGGAGAAGCGGAAGTTGAACACGGCAACCAGATCACCCGGGATCACGTTGGTCGCGCCAGTGCCGGAATTCAGATTGGAGATTTGGAAACTGGTCGGCGGGAAGAAGCTGTTGCCGTGGTCCCAATGCTCGGCGGCCAGTTCGGCTAGCGCGGGGGTCGCGAGATGGATCGGGTTCTTCGCCAGATGCGGGTAAGCCACGTGGCCTTGCACACCGCGGACGGTGAGTTTGGCACCGAGGGAGCCGCGACGACCGTTTTTCACCACGTCACCGACCAGAGTAGTACTCGACGGCTCACCGACGATGCACCAGTCCAGGCGTTCTTTACGGGCGACAAGACGTTCGATGACCGCTTTAGTGCCGTGATGGGCCGGACCTTCTTCGTCACTGGTGATCAGGAAAGCCACCGAGCCTTTGTGGTCCGGGTAGTCAGCGACAAAGCGCTCGGCTGCCACCAGCATCGCCGCGAGGCTGCCTTTCATGTCTGCGGCGCCACGGCCGCAGAGCATGCCGTGTTCGTCGATCAGCGCGTCGAATGGATCGGTCTGCCAGGCTTGCACCGGGCCGGTGGGCACCACGTCAGTGTGGCCGGCGAAGCACAGCACCGGGCCTTCGTGTTTGCCGTGGGTCGCCCAAAAGTTATCCACATCTTCAATGCGCATTGGCTCCAGCTTGAAGCCAGCATCGCCCAGGCGCTGCATCATCAGCTTCTGGCAATCGGCATCGATCGGCGTCACAGACGGACGGCGGATCAGATCACAGGCGAGTTGAAGGGTCGGCGAAAGGTCGGCGTGGGCCGTCATGTAAGAACTCCGGTGTGCGCACCGATAAATCCTGGCGCGAATTCTCTGGCGTGGAAAAAGGCGATCATTCTAAAGCAAAACGGCGGCCCGAAGGCCGCCGTTTAACGTTATCTAATAACAGATCAAGCCGTCGCTGGCTCAGTCTCAGGTGCCGGTTTGGGCAGCGAAGACAAGAAGGCCATGATCAGCGCTGCCAGATACGGCAACGACTGCACCATCAACATGGTCACCCAGAAGCGCATGTCGGCGCTCGGCAGACCCTGTACCAGGCAGATGCCCAGCGCCGCGCCCCACAACAACAGCATGATGAACATCTCTTCTCGGGCTTCCGAGATGGCCACCCAAAAGCCGTGATTGTCGGCATTTTTCGGCGTACGGAAGAACGGAATGCTGCTGGTGAAGAATCCGTACAACACCGCTTTGGCAATGGTGTGGGACAACGCCAGACCCGCCAATGCCGCCGCGAACGCGTCCTTCATGTCGACCCCGACCGCACGACGGTAGAGGAAGATGATCTTGCCGACCTTGAACACGAACAACGCCAACGGCGGGATCGCGAAAATCAACAGCGGCGGATCGACCCGTTGCGGCACGATGATCATCGCCGCCGACCACAGCAAAGCACCGACGGTGAAGAAGATGTTCATGCCGTCCGCGACCCACGGCAACCAACCCGCGAGGAAGTGATAGCGCTGGCCGCGTGTCAGTTCGGTGTCTTTACCGCGCAAGAGGCTTGCGGTGTGACGTTTGATGATCTGAATCGCCCCGTAGGCCCAGCGGAAACGCTGTTTCTTGAAGTCGATAAAGGTATCGGGCATCAGGCCTTTGCCGTAGCTGGTGTGGTAATACGCAGCGGACAAACCTTTTTCGAATACCCGCAGACCGAGCTCGGCGTCCTCACAGATGCACCAGTCGGCCCAGCCCAGCTCTTCGAGCACCGAACGGCGGGTCATGGTCATGGTGCCGTGCTGGATGATCGCGTCACGGTCGTTACGGGTGACCATGCCAATGTGGAAGAAGCCTTTGTATTCCGAGTAGCAGAGCTTCTTGAAGGTGCTTTCATTCTGGTCGCGATAGTCCTGCGGTGACTGCACCACAGCGATTTTCGGGTCGGCGAAGTGCGGCACCATGTGCTTGAGCCAGTTCGGCTCGACGCAGTAATCAGAGTCGATCACCGCGATGACTTCGGCGTCTGGAGCCGTGTGCGGAATCAGGTAATTCAGCGCGCCACCCTTGAAGCCAGCCAGCGGCGCGACGTGGAAAAACTTGAAGCGCGGGCCGAGCGTCTCGCAGTACGCCTGCACCGGTTCCCAGACCGCCGGGTCCTTGGTGTTGTTGTCGATGATCAGGACTTCGAAGTCCGGATAGTCGAGGTTAGCCAGGGCATCGAGGGTCTGTTTGACCATCTCCGGTGGCTCGTTGTAGCAGGGCACGTGGATCGAGACTTTCGGACGGTAGTCGGAATCACCCACCACCGGCAGGAATTCGCGTCGGCGTTTGTGAGTCCAGACCGCCTCGGCCAGTTCGTGGGCCTCAGTCAGCAACACGATAAACACCCCGAGCGCACCGAGGGCGAGCAAGAAGCCCACCGTCAGGCTGAACCAGGTGCTGTATTGCTGGCTGTAGTCGTAGCCGATCCACACCAGCACCGAACCACACAGGAACGCGATAAAGGTCAGGAACGTCCGACCGCGCTGGCGCAGGGCTGAGCCGTCGATCATCAACAAAGTCAGGGACAGCAAGGCCAGCACGGCCGAGCCGATGGCCAGTACGCGCCACTGGGGGATCGCGACGACAGGACCTTCGAAGTTGAATTTCTGCTGACGCGCGGCGTTGAACACGCCCCAGTAAGCGCCCACCGAGCCTTCGTCACTGGCTTTCCATGGTTGGTCAAACGCTTCGATCACGAAGTAGTTGAAGCCTTGGCGGTTGAGCTTGTTAACCAATGTGCGCAGGTAGATCGCCTGATCGGCCGGGCTGGCATCGGTACCGCCACGCATGCGGCCGTTACTCGGCCAGCCAACCTCCGAGAGCAGCAGAGGTTTTTTCGGGAACATCTTTTTCAGGTCCCGTGCACGGTCGAGGACGAACTGACCGGCTTTGTCCACCGGGACGAACTCCCAATAGGGCAGGACGTGGGCCGCGATCAGGTCGACGTGCTTGGCCAGCTCTGGGTGTTCTTCCCAGACGTGCCATTGCTCGGACGTGGTGACCGGAACCTTGACGGCCGCGCGTACGCGATCAAGCAGAGCGCTCAGCTCCTTGGCGGTGATTTCCTTACGGAAAATCGCTTCATTGCCCACGACGACGCGCACAACACTGCGCGAGCTGTTGGCAATCTCGATGGCGCGTTGGATCTCGCGCTCATTGCGCTCCAGGTCCGGGCTGATCCAGATACCAAGGGTAACCCGCAGGCCGAACTCTTCCGCCAGCTTGGGAATATCGCCCAGGGTGCCGTCGACCGAATAGGTACGGATGTTGTCGGTCAGCTTGCTCATGATCTCCAGATCACGACGCATTTCATCGTCGGATGGGTACTGGTTTTTCTGTGGGTACTGCCCTTGCTGGAAAGGCGAGTAAGAAAAACCGGAGATCTGTTCTGGCCAGTTGGGGGCCGTGACCGGGCGATTGATCAGCGCCCAGAAACCGGTGAACAGCGCGGCGATTGCCAGCACCACCACCAGATTGAGTCCAAATTTACGCGATGACATAGAGATTTCGGGTTCCAAAGGGTGTGGAACGAAGGAACTGTCGGCAGGTGCCAAACGGCGCGCATCCTACACTGACCTTCAACTTACCGTACAGCATGTGAAGAGAAGGTCGCAGTTGGGCAACGGCTCTTCACTTAAGTTCTTTGTCGACCGTTTTGTCGCTCAGATAATTGTGCCGAGTCGCCTATTAAAGCAAGCCTGGCCACCGTTCATAGCGCAAAGATGCTCTTCGTCGACGCCCGCCCTATAATGCGCGCCGGTTTTTGGGGTAATGGTCATGAGTACAGAAGATCCGCGGTTTGCTGGCGTCGCCCGTTTGTATGGCATCGAAGGGCTTGCGCGCTTGCGTGCGGCCCATGTGGCAATCGTTGGCGTGGGCGGAGTCGGCTCCTGGGCGGCGGAAGCCGTCGCGCGTTGCGGAGTGGGCGAGATCTCGCTATTCGACCTGGACGATGTTTGCGTCAGCAACAGCAATCGTCAGCTGCACGCATTGGACAGTACTGTCGGTCAGGCCAAGGTCGAGGTGATGGCTGAGCGCCTGCGCGGGATTAACCCGGACTGCACGGTGCATGCGGTGGCCGACTTTGTCACTCGCGAGACCATGGCCGAGTACATCACACCCAACATCGATTGCGTGATCGACTGCATTGACAGTGTTAACGCCAAGGCGGCGCTGATCGCCTGGTGCAAACGCCGCAAGATCCAGATCATCACCACTGGTGGTGCCGGCGGGCAAATCGACCCGACGCTGATTCAGGTCTGCGATTTAAACCGCACTTTCAATGACCCGCTGGCGTCCAAGGTTCGCTCCACCTTGCGCCGCGACTACGGTTTCTCCCGTACCGTGACCCGCCATTACAGCGTGCCGTGCGTATTCTCCACTGAGCAACTGCGATATCCGAAGCCGGACGGCAGCATTTGCTTGCAGAAGAGTTTTGTCGGCGACGGCGTGAAGCTCGACTGCGCTGGCGGCTTTGGCGCAGTGATGATGGTCACGGCGACCTTCGGCATGGTCGCCGCGACCAAGGCTGTGGACAAGATCGTTGCTGGCGTACGGCGGCCGGCGGATCGGGTAAAACCAGCGATTTAAAAGGTTGCTGCTGACGGCCCCTTCGCGAGCAGGCTCGCTCCCACAGGGGAACGCATTCCAATGTGGGAGCGAGCCTGCTCGCGAAGGCGATTAGCCTGCCAACTCGCGCATCCGCTGCAACACCGCATTCAAGCCATTGCTGCGTGACGGCGAAAGCTGTCGCGATAAACCCAACTGGTTGAACCAGTCCGGCAAGTCGACTTGCTGTAGCTCCTCAGCAGACAAACCATTGACCCGCGCCAGCAGCAACGCGACCAGTCCGCGAATCAACCGCGCATCGCTGCTGGCGGCGAATTGCCAATGGCCGTCCTGCAATGTACCGATCAACCAGACCTGACTTTCACAGCCGTGCACCCGGTTGGCGTCGGTCTTTTCCACGTCGCTCAAGGCCGGCAGCTGATCGCCCCACTCCATCAGCAGGCGCGCTCGCTGTTCCCATCCAGCGGCGCTCTGGAACGTTTCCAGAGCCGTCGAGGCTTCGGCGGGCAAGCTCATCGCAGCAGCTCCAGGGCTTGATCAAGGGCTTCGAAGAAGCGTTCGAGGTCTTCAGAGTCGTTGTACAGCGCCAGGGACACCCGAATCGCTCCCGGTAGGCCGAAGCTTTTCAGCAACGGCATTGCGCAATGATGGCCAGCACGCACGGCAACGCCTTGTTCCGTCAGCAGATGCGCGAGGTCAGAGTTGTGCACGCCCTCGACGACAAAGCTGGCCAGTGCCAGTTGCGGTGTGCCCAGCAGGCGAATGCCTTTACGCGCATACAGGCCTTGCAGCAGGTAGGCATGCAAGGCGGCCTCATGGGCGTTTACCGCTTGCTGATCGAGCCCGTTCAGGTAATCGAGGGTTGCGCCAAGGCCGATCACACTGGCAATCGGCGGTGTTCCGGCTTCGAAGCCGAGCGGGGCGGGGCGGAATGAGGCGTGCTGATAGTCCGCGTTCTGCACCATTTCGCCGCCGAACTGCCAGTGACGCAGTTGGTGCAGCGCCTCATTGCGGCCGTAAAGCACGCCGAGGCCGTCCGGTCCGTAAAGCTTGTGGCTGGAAAAAACATAGAAGTCGCAGCCCAAGGCCTGCACGTCGTGTCGTCCATGGACCACGCCTTGAGCGCCATCGACCACGGTCAAGGCGTCATGAGACTTGGCCATCGCCAACAGCGCCGGCAATGGCTGCCAGGCACCGAGTACGTTGGATAACTGGCTGACCGCCAGCAGGCGAGTGCGCGGGCCTATCAGGCCGGCCGCGGCGTCGAGATCGATCAGGCCATCGGCGTCCAATGGCAAAACAATCAGCTCAAGGCCGCGACGCAGGGCCAGCTGTTGCCAGGGCAGCAGGTTGGCATGGTGTTCAAGGGCGCTGATGACAATCTCATCGCCCGCATTGAATTGGTGTTCCAGGCCATAGGCCAGGAGATTCAGCGCAGAGGTCGCGCCGTGAGTGAAAATGATTTGCCCGCCATCACTGGCATTCAGCCACTGGGCAACCTTGCTACGACTGTCCTCAAACGCCTGGGTGGCGTGAGCGCCGGGCAGGTGTTGGGCACGGTGCACATTGGCTGCCCCGTTGGCGTAGTAGTGCGTCAGGGCGTCCAGCAGGGCTTGGGGTTTCTGAGTGGTGGCGGCGTTGTCCAGATAGGTCTGGTCTTGCCGTTGCAGAGCAGCGATGGCCGGGAAATCGGCGCGCCAGGGTGAGGGCACAAGCATGGTGGTCAAGACTCGTTTGAGCAGGCCGGGCGCTGATGATACGCGCTCGCTGCTGTGGCATCGAGTCGCTGCTTAGGCTCTGGACGAAAAGTGCCTGCGCTCGGTTATGCTGCGTTAAAAACAGGCTCGGAATGCTCATTTACAGCCGTAAAGTCGGGTGCGACCCCAGCCATTCCTCGCCTGTTTTTGCCTTGCCTAACCTTCGCTCGGCGACTTTTCGTGCAGACCCTAGTTGTGAGCGTGCAGCGCTTCGTTCAGTTCGATAGCCGATTTGTGGGTTTTGCACTCCACGGCACCGGTCTCCGAATTGCGGCGGAACAGCAGATCAGGTTGACCGGCCAGTTCACGGGCCTTGACCACTTTAACGAGTTGATTCTTCTCGTCGAGCAGCGCCACTTTGGTCCCGGCGGTCACGTACAGGCCGGACTCAACGGTGTTGCGGTCGCCCAGCGGAATGCCGATACCGGCGTTGGCACCGATCAGGCAGCCTTCGCCGACCTTGATGATGATGTTGCCGCCACCGGACAGGGTACCCATGGTCGAGCAACCGCCGCCCAGGTCAGAACCCTTGCCGACGAATACGCCCGCCGAAACGCGGCCTTCGATCATGCCTGGGCCTTCGGTGCCAGCGTTGAAGTTGACGAAACCTTCGTGCATCACGGTGGTGCCTTCGCCGATGTAGGCGCCCAGACGGATACGTGCCGCGTCAGCGATACGCACGCCGCTCGGTACCACGTAGTCGGTCATTTTCGGGAACTTGTCCACCGAGAACACTTCCAGCAGCTCGCCGCGCAGACGGGCTTCGAGTTGATGCTCGGCCAGTTCGGCCAGGTCGATCGCGCCCAAGCTGGTCCAGGCCACGTTCGGCAGCAGCGGGAAAATGCCGGCCAGGTTCAGGCCGTGAGGCTTGACCAGGCGATGGGACAGCAGGTGCAGCTTGAGGTAGGCCTCAGGGGTGGAGCTCAGTTGAGCGTCTTCTGCCAGCAAAGTGGCGACCAGCGGCTTGTGGCTTTCGGCCAGGCGGGTCAGCAACGCGGCTTGAGCGGCATCGACGGTTTTCAGGGCTTCGGCCAGCTGCGCTGCTTGAGCGGTGCTGAAAGCGATGGCCTGATTGCCTTCGGTGTAACCCAAAACAGGAGCAATGGCAGCGACCAGTTCGGCCGACGGATTGAGCAACGGCTGGGCGTAAAACACTTCCAGCCACGTGCCTTGACGATTCTGAGTACCGACACCGAATGCCAGGCTGAATAGAGTAGTGGACATGCAGTTACCTCTTACAAAAAATGAACGGGCAGGCTTACTTGAATGCCGCCGCGTAGATATCTGGCTTGAAGCCAATCAGGGTTCTGTCACCGAGATCAAGCACTGGGCGCTTGATCATCGAGGGTTGTGCGAGCATCAGTTCAATCGCTTTCGCTTGGTCGAGATCGGCTTTCTGTTCGTCTTCGAGTTTGCGAAAGGTTGTGCCTGCACGGTTCAACACCACTTGCCAGCCGTGCTCGTTGCACCACTGGCTCAGGTGTTCACGGTCAATTCCGACCGTTTTGTAATCGTGGAAATCATAGCTGACAGCTTTTTCATCGAGCCAGGTGCGCGCCTTTTTCATGGTGTCGCAGGCTTTGATGCCGAAAAGGTGCAACGTTTTACTTGAAGCGGTCAAGGAATTGCCCCCTTTGCAGGTGCTGGAAACGTAAGGTGACGGATTATGCCATGACCAGGCTGGTTCGGCGTCGGCTGCGGCCGACCTTTGTCGCATTGTGTTATAGGTTCCCCGGCCAACTGCGACTTTTGTACAACGGCCAGCCGGCAGCTTAAGCGGCTAATATGGCACTTCAATGGCGATTGTTGCCTGATGTGTGCCATTAGCTGGCGATTGATCGGGAATCTCGCGTTATGCAAACCGCCTATACCGTCCTCATCCTGCTGATGCTGGTCAGTGTCTCGCGCTTGGTTGGACGGGTGATCCCGCTGCCGCTGCCCCTGGTGCAAATTTCTGCCGGAGCATTGCTGGCCTGGCCGACTCTGGGTTTGCACGTGGCCCTCGACCCTGAACTCTTCCTCTTTCTATTTTTGCCGCCGCTGCTGTTCTCGGACGGCTGGCGCATGCCCAAGCGTGAATTGTGGCGTCTGCGCGGGCCGATCCTGACGTTGGCGGTAGGCCTGGTGCTGTTCACCGTGGTGGGCGCGGGTTATTTCATCCACTGGCTGCTGCCGACCATCCCGTTACCGGTGGCCTTTGCCTTGGCCGCAGTGCTCTCGCCAACGGATGCCGTCGCAGTGTCGGCAATCTCCCAGAATCGTTTGCCAACGCCCTTGATGCATATGCTCCAGGGCGAGGCCTTGATGAACGATGCGTCGGGCCTGGTGACGTTCAAGTTCGCGTTGGTGGCGGCGGTGACCGGGGTGTTTTCTTTGGCCAATGCCAGCCTGACCTTTGTCTTGGTGGCTTGCGGCGGGCTGGCCATCGGTGTTGCGCTGAGTTGGTTGGTGGGGCGTTTACGGGCCTGGATGATCGCCCGTGGTTGGGACGATCCGGCGACTCATGTGGTGTTCATGTTGTTGCTGCCGTTTGCCGCCTATGTATTGGCTGAGCGCTTGGGTGCGTCGGGCATTCTGTCGGCAGTAGCGGCGGGGATGATGCAGAGCTGGCTGGATTTGTTGCCGCGTCAGACCAGCACCCGACTGCTCAACCGTAGTGTCTGGTCGTTGCTGGAGTTCGCCTTCAATGGGCTGATCTTTTTGCTATTGGGTTTGCAGTTACCAGACATTATTAAAGCCGTGGCCAGCCACGAACCTTCGCTTTGGCCAACGCTGCTCTATCGCTGCCTGGACGTGGTGGCGATTTTTCTGGTGCTACTGGTTTTGCGGTTTATCTGGGTGCAAAGCATCTGGCGCGTGTTCGGGCTGTTGCGCCGCTGGCGCGGTAAAGGCGAGTTGACCCTGGTGCCCACGGCACGCTCCTGCTGGCTGTTGACGGTGGGCGGCGTGCGCGGTGCGGTAACCCTGGCCGGCGTGATGTCGGTGCCGTTATTGATCGGTGCAGGTGCAGAGTTTCCCGAGCGGGACTTGCTTATTTTCATTGCCGCCGGAGTGATCCTGCTGTCCTTGGTGGCCGCTTGCATCGCGTTGCCGCTGTTGCTGCGCGGCATCGCGAAAAGCCCGGACGACAAACGCCGCAGTGAGGTTCGCGACGCGTGGCGCAAGACCGCCGAAGCAGCGATTCATGCGCTGGAAGCCGAAGAGCGGGCAGAGGCCGCCAACCCGCAGGACGCAGCGCAAGCGGCCTTGGCCACCGAACTCAAGGCCAGGATCATGTCCGAGTATCGGCATCAGCTGGAAGTCTTCAACGACTCTGCAGAGGCTCAGGCGCTGGCGTTTCAGATGGATCTGCTGGAGCGTCGTCTGCGTCTCAAGGCGTTGCGCGCTCAGCGCCTGGAGCTGTACAGCCTCAGTCGCCATCACCAGATTGGCGACGACGTGCTGCGAGAAGTGTTGGGGGAGCTGGATTTGAGCGAGGCGAATCTGGGGCAGGTGAAATAACACATCTTATGTAGGAGCGAGGCTTGCCCGCGATTCAGGCGACTCGGTCTATCAGCGATACCGTATCATCGTTTATCGCGGGCAAGCGTCGCTCCTACAGGTCTGCGGTTATTTGCGGCGCTGAATGAAATCACGAATCCGCGCTGCTGCTTCAACACATTCCGCCAACGGCGCAACCAGCGCCATCCGCACTCGTCCGGCACCCGGATTGAAACCCTCGACGTCCCGGGACAGATAAGAGCCCGGCACTACGGTCACATGTTCTTCGACGAACAGATCGCGGCAGAACGCCTCGTCATCGCCTTCAACGTTCGGCCACAGGTAGAAGCCGCCATCCGGGCGCTGGACATCCATGACCGGGCTGAGGATTTCCAGCACCGCATCGTATTTCTCGCGATACAGCGCACGGTTGGCCCGGACATGCACTTCGTCGTTCCACGCGGCAACGCTGGCCAGTTGAGTCTGAACCGGCATGGCGCAGCCGTGGTAAGTGCGATAGAGCAGGAAGCCTTTGAGAATCTCCGCGTCGCCGGCCACAAAGCCCGAACGCAGGCCAGGCAGGTTGGAGCGCTTGGACAGGCTGTGGAACACCACGCAACGCTTGAAGTCCTTGCGACCTAGCTCGACGCAGGCGCTGAGCAGGCCGGCCGGCGGCGTTTGCTCGTCGAAGTACAGTTCGCTGTAGCACTCGTCGGCAGCGATCACGAAGTCGTATTCGTCGGCCAGGGCGATCAGCTTCTTCAGGGTGTCGACCGGGATCAGCGCGCCGGTCGGATTGCCCGGCGAGCACAGGAACAGGATCTGGCAGCGTTTCCAGATGTCCGGCGAAACGGCATCGAAATCCGGGTTGAAGCCGTTTTCATCCAGGCACGGCAGGTAATGCGGTTTGGCCCCAGCGAGGAACGCTGCGCCTTCGTAGATTTGATAAAACGGGTTCGGGCTGACCACCAGTGCATCGTCGCCACGGTTGACCACGGTCTGAGTGAAGGCGAACAGCGCTTCGCGGGTGCCGTTGACCGGCAGCACGTTGCGTGCCGGGTCGAGCCAGCCATTGGGAACGCTGAAACGGCGTTCGCACCACGATGCGATGGCTTCACGCAGGGCCGGGATGCCGAGGGTGGTCGGGTACACGGCCATCTGATCCAGATTGCTCGCCAGCGCTTCGGCGACAAAGCTTGGCGAACGGTGCTTCGGCTCGCCGATGGACAGCGCGATGGCGCGCTTGTCCGGGTTTGGCGTGACGCTGCCGAGCAGGGCGCGGAGCTTCTCGAACGGGTAAGGCTGCAACTGGTTCAGAGCGTTGTTCATCGGTGCCTCATTGAATGTGGGAGCGAGCCTGCTCGCGAAAGCGGCGTGTCAGTCGACATTTATGTTGGGGTTGACGGCCCTTTCGCGAGCAGGCTCGCTCCCACAGGGGGAAATTTGTTAATTCAGATACTGATGCGCGACAGTTTGATATCGGGTTCATAGCTGACACTCAGCTGTTCGACGATTGCGTCCTGCAAACGGCTGCACAGCTGCGGGTCTGAAAGCGGCTGGTTATGCGCGTCGGTAATGAAAAACACGTCCTCTACGCGTTCGCCGAGGGTGGCGATCTTGGCGTTCTGCAGCGACAGGTCGAACTCGAGGAAGATTGTCCCGATCCGCGCCAGCAAGCCGGGCCGGTCCGGAGCGCTCAGTTCAAGGACGGTCACTGGACGCTGGGCGTCGTTGTGAATGGTGACCTGTGGCGGGAACGCGAAGTGCTTGAGCTGGCGTGGTACCCGCCGCTGGATGATGGTCGGGTAGTCATCTGGATTGCGCAGGGCTTCGGTCAGACCGTCGCGGATCTGCTTGACGCGCAGGGGGTTGTCGCCGATCGAGTCGCCGTCGGTGTCGAGCACAATATAGGTGTCGAGGGTGAACTGGCTGCTGGAGGTGATAACCCGGGCGTCGTGAATGTTCAGGTTGAGCTGGTCCATCGCCGCCACGGTCACGGCGAAGAAGTCGTGCTGGTCCGGCGCGTAGATGAAGATCTGCGTGCCACCCTCGAACTCCCGTTGGGTGGTTTCCTTGATCAGCACCAAGGGGCCGCCATCGGCAGGCTGTTGCAGGATTGCATCGCTGTGCCAGGCCACGTCGCCGGCGGTATGACGCAGAAAGTAGTCATCGCCCAATTGGGACCAGAGCTGTTCGACGTCGTCCGGATCGGTGCCACCGCGCACCAGAATGTCCAGGGCTGCGCTCTGGGTCTGGCGGATCTGCTCTTCTCGGTCCACCGGGTTTTCCAGGCCACGGCGCAAGGCGCGTTTGGTCTCGGTGTAGAGCTGACGCAACAGGCTGGCCCGCCAGGAGTTCCACAAGGTCGGGTTGGTCGCGTTGATGTCGGCGACGGTCAGCACGTACAGGTAGTCGAGCCGGGTTTGATCGACGACGATTTGCGCGAAATCGTGGATCACCTGCGGGTCGGACAGATCCTTGCGCTGGGCGGTGGTCGACATCACCAAGTGGTTCTGCACCAGCCAGACAATCAGGCGGCTGTCCCACTGCGGGAGTTGATGGCGCGCACAAAATGCTTCGGCATCCACCGCGCCAATGTCCGAATGATCGCCATGCCGACCCTTGCCGATGTCGTGATACAGGCCGGCCAGATAGATCAGCTCGGGTTTGGGCAGCTTGCCCATGAGCTTGCTGGCCAGCGGGAATTTCTCGGAAACCTGCGTGTACTGCAGTTTGCGCAGGTGTTTGATCAAGTTCAGGGTATGGGCGTCGACGGTGTAGATGTGGAACAGGTCGTGTTGCATCTGGCCGACAATGAAGCCGAACTCCGGCAGATAGCGCCCGAGAATGCCGTAACGGTTCATTCGCCGCAGGTTGCGGTGGATGCCGATCTCACACTTGAACAGCTCGATGAATAGGCTGGTATTGCGAATATCCTGACGGAAATCGTCGTCGATCAAGTGACGATTCTCCCTCAGCAAACGGACGGTATCGGCGCGAACCCCTTTAATCTCCGGGTGCTGAGCCATCAGCAGGAAAATCTCCAGCATGGCGAACGGCGTGCGCTTGAAGACGTTGACGTTGGTGACTTCAATGTAGCCGTCATGAAGCTGGAAACGCGAGTTGAGTGGCTGCGGCGGCGCTTCATTCTCCGGTGCGAGAATGACTTCCTCGAAGTGCTGGATGATCAAGTCGCTGAGCTGGGCGATGCTCATGACCACCCGGTAATACTGCTGCATGAAGCTTTCGATAGTCTGCTTCGCATCATCACCCCCGAAACCCAACAGCCTGGCTATCGAGCGCTGGTGATCGAACAGCAGGCGGTCTTCTGAGCGGCCCGCCAGCATGTGCAAGGCATAACGAACCTTCCACAGGAATTCCTGGGACGAAGCCAGCAGGGCATTCTCGCTCTCCACTAGAAAACCCTCGCCAGCCAGCGCACGCAGGTTCAGCGTGCCGTATTGGCGGCGGGCTACCCAGAGAATTGTCTGAATATCCCGTAAGCCGCCGGGTGAGCCTTTGACGTTGGGTTCCAGGTTGTACTCAGTGTCGTTGTACTTGTGGTGACGGGCCTTTTGCTCGGCGCGCTTGGCCAGGAAAAAATCCTTGGCTGGCCACATGTGCTCAGTGCTGGTGACATCCAGCATGCGCTGACGCAACCGCTCGGGACCGGCAATGGTGCGGCTTTCCATGAGGTTGGTGATGACCGTCAGATCGGCCCGGGCCTCCTCGGCGCATTCGTCCACCGAGCGAACGCTCTGGCCGACTTCCAGGCCGATGTCCCACAGCAGTGTCAGAAAACGCTCGATGGAATCACGGAAAACTTCGTGATCGGCACTGTCCAGCAGGATCAACAAGTCGATGTCGGAGTAGGGATGCAGCTCGCCGCGACCGTAGCCGCCGACCGCGACCAGCGCGATATCGGCCTCGAAGCTCCAGTTGAACTGTTCCCAGGCTTTTTGCAGGATGTTATCGACGAACCAGGCGCGATCTTCGATCAGTCGGCGGATATCCCGCCCGCTACGAAAGCGTCCATCAAGCACCTCGCGGGCCTGGCGGATAGCCTTCTTGAAGGCAGCAATCGGGCTTGCCTTCAGGGCCAGTTCAGCCTGGAACTGGCCGCGGTCGAAAAGTTCGGGATCCACCTGCGGCATCGATTGGCTTTCCTTTCTTTCTATACTTTCATGTCAGGGAAGAGCAGGACGGATCAGCCTGAAACGCGAGGGATAGTGTCATCGCTGCGCAGGGTGAAGATCTCGTAGCCAGTAGCGGTCACCAGCAGCGTGTGTTCCCACTGCGCGGAGAGCTTGCGGTCCTTGGTGATTGCGGTCCAGCCGTCGCCCAATACTTTGGTGTCGGCGCGGCCCTGGTTGATCATTGGCTCGATGGTGAAGGTCATGCCCTCTTTCAGCTCCATCCCTGTACCGGCGCGACCGTAGTGCAGAATTTGCGGTTCTTCGTGGAAAACCTTGCCAATGCCGTGGCCACAGAACTCGCGAACCACCGAGAAACCGTTTTTCTCGGCATGTTTCTGGATGACTTCACCGATGTCGCCGAGACGGCAGCCAGGTTTGACCAGTTCGATGGCCTTGTACATGCATTCCTGGGTGACTTGCGACAGACGCTCAGCCCAGACTGGCACGGTACCGACGTGGAACATCCGGCTGGTGTCACCGTGATAGCCATCTTTGATGACGGTGACATCGATGTTCAGAGTGTCGCCATCCTTGAGCGGCTTCTCGTTCGGGATGCCATGGCAGACCACGTGGTTGATCGAGGTACAGATCGACTTCGGAAAGCCCTTGTAATTGAGAGGCGCAGGGATGGCCTTCTGTTCATTGACGATATAGTCGTGACAGATGCGGTCCAGTTCGTCAGTGGTGATACCGGGTTTGACGTGTTCGGCGATCATTTCCAGCACATCGGCGGCCAATTTGCCGGCGACACGCATTTTTGCGATGTCCTCTGCGGTTTTGAGGGTGACGGTCATACAGGCTCTCTTACGCTCAACGCGCGAATAAACTCGGAATTATGGAATGCGTGACTAAATGTTGCGTCTTCGCAGCCCTAAAAAACGCGATTCTAACAGACGGTCGGTGCAAATCATGAACGTCTTGCCATCGCTTCTCTCTATAGTAATGGAGCATTCTGATCCGATTCCAAGGTCAGGGCAAAAGCGGACGTTGGGAGGTGTGAATCCTGGTTTCGTTTTTCCCTTTCTTATGGTATAAAATGCGCCGCTTTCCGGGGATACCTCGAAAAGCTTAAACCCACACACGCGTCGACACGATGACCTGGGTGCCTACAGCTTGACGCTGCTGGTTGGTCATTGGGATGCGTGGAGGCCTAACCCGACTTATTAAGGAACTATCATGTCCCAAGTCAACATGCGCGATATGCTGAAAGCCGGTGTCCACTTCGGTCACCAAACCCGTTACTGGAACCCGAAAATGGGTAAATACATTTTCGGCGCGCGTAACAAGATCCACATCATCAACCTTGAAAAAACCCTGCCAATGTTCAACGAAGCTCTGACTTTCGTAGAGCGTCTGGCCCAGGGCAAAAACAAGATTCTGTTCGTTGGCACCAAGCGTTCCGCTGGCAAGATCGTTGCTGAAGAAGCAGCACGTTGCGGTTCGCCGTACGTCGATCACCGCTGGTTGGGCGGCATGCTGACCAACTTCAAAACCATCCGTGCTTCCATCAAGCGTCTGCGTGACCTTGAAATCCAGGCCGAAGACGGTACTTTCGCCAAGCTGACCAAGAAAGAAGCGCTGATGCGCACTCGTGATCTGCAGAAGCTGGATCGTAGCCTGGGTGGTATCAAGGACATGGGCGGTCTGCCAGACGCACTGTTCGTTATCGACGTTGATCACGAGCGTATCGCGATCACCGAAGCCAACAAGCTGGGCATCCCGGTTATCGGCGTTGTCGATACCAACAGCAGCCCGGAAGGCGTTGACTACATCATTCCAGGCAACGATGACGCAATCCGCGCCATCCAGTTGTACATGGGTGCGATGGCTGATGCTGTGATCAAAGGTCGCAACCACGTTGCTGGCGGCACCGAAGTGTTCGTCGAAGACGCTCCAGCAGCAGTAGTTGAAGGCTGAGTAACTAGCGCTTAGCGTTTACTCAGTACGCAAAAAGGGGGCTTGGCCCCCTTTTTGCCACCTCGAAAATCGTTTGTTAAAAAATGTCCTCTACAGTTTTTGTCATGAGCGGCGGTTAACAAGCCTTTCGGGAATAGCGCAAGAATTGAACGCCCGTTCGGTCGGGTGGAATGGTTGAAAACCTATCCAAGAGGAATTTTGAAATGGCAGAGATTACTGCAGCGTTGGTCAAAGAACTGCGCGAGCGTACCGGCGAAGGCATGATGGATTGCAAGAAGGCCTTGACCAAGGCTGACGGCGACATCGAAAAAGCCATTGATGATATGCGTGCTTCTGGCGCTATCAAGGCTGCCAAGAAAGCAGGCAACGTTGCTGCTGAAGGTGCTATCAGCGTTAAAGTTGCTGAAGATGGCAAGTCTGCCGTGATCCTCGAAGTCAACTCGCAAACCGACTTCCTGGCTCTGCAGGACGACTTCAAGAACTTCGTAGCCAACAGCATCGAAAAAGCCTTCGCTGACAAACTGACCGACGCAGCTCCGCTGATCGCCGCTCAGGAATCTGCTCGTGAAGCGCTGGTGGCTAAAGTTGGCGAGAACGTCAACATTCGTCGTCTGGCCCGCGTTGAAGGCGACGTCGTCAACGCTTACCTGCACGGCAACAAAATTGGTGTTGTTGTTGTCCTCAAAGGCGGCGACGCTGAGCTGGCCAAAGACATCGCGATGCACGTAGCGGCAAGCAACCCTGAATTCCTGCTGCCTTCGCAAGTCTCCGCTGAAGCCGTTGAACGCGAAAAAGGCGTTTTCCTGAGCCTCAACGAAGACAAGATCAAAGGCAAGCCAGCCGAAATCGTCGAGAAGATGGTTGCTGGTCGTATCAGCAAGTTCCTTGCCGAAGCCAGCCTGGTCAACCAGGCTTTCGTCAAGAACCCTGAAGTGACCGTTGGTGACCTGGCCAAGAAAGGCGGCGCTGAAATCGTTTCCTTCACTCGCTTCCAGGTAGGTGAAGGCATCGAGAAGCCAGTCGACAACTTCGCTGAAGAAGTTGCAGCGCAAGTGGCTGCAAGCAAGCAATAAGACGGTTTTTTAACTGTCGCCCTGAAGAGGCTGCCCGCTCACGCGCGCAGCCTCTTTTCAAATGGGGTGATCAATTTATTTGGTTTCCCTTCGGAACTGGCTTACAAAGCCGTGTTCCGATGGCGCTGTGATAGCGTCAAGCTAGAGTGAACGCAGGCTGCAAACAGCCGGCAAAGAATTTTTAAAATACGCCGCAGGAGAGATTCGCAATGGCTCAGCAGGGCAGTGGTTATCAGGCTCGCTATAAACGCATTCTACTCAAGCTTAGCGGCGAGGCCCTGATGGGCTCGGAAGAGTTCGGGATCGACCCCAAGGTGCTGGATCGCATGGCGCTGGAAGTCGGTCAACTGGTCGGTATCGGCGTACAGGTCGGCCTGGTGATCGGTGGTGGCAACCTGTTCCGTGGTGCCGCGCTGAGTGCTGCCGGCATGGATCGGGTGACAGGCGACCACATGGGCATGCTGGCCACTGTGATGAACGCTCTGGCCATGCGTGACGCGCTGGAGCGTGCAAATATCTCGGCCATTGTGATGTCGGCTATTTCCATGGTTGGCGTGACCGATCACTATGATCGCCGCAAAGCCATGCGTCACCTGAACGCTAAGGATGTCGTCATCTTCGCTGCCGGTACCGGCAATCCGTTCTTCACCACGGATTCTGCAGCCTGTCTGCGGGGCATCGAGATCAATGCCGACGTGGTGTTGAAGGCAACCAAGGTTGATGGTGTCTACACCGCTGACCCATTCAAAGACCCGCATGCCGAGAAGTTCGATCATCTGACTTACGATGAAGTGCTGGATCGCAAGCTGGGTGTAATGGATCTGACAGCTATCTGCTTGTGCCGCGACCACAAAATGCCATTGCGCGTATTTAACATGAACAAGCCCGGCGCCCTGCTAAACATCGTACATGGCGGCGCTGAAGGGACCCTGATCGAGGAAGGCCAACAATGATCAACGAAATCAAGAAAGACGCTCAAGAGCGCATGCAGAAATCTCTGGAATCGCTGCATCACGCATTCAGCCGAATCCGTACCGGGCAGGCTCATCCAAGCATCCTGGGCGGTGTGATGGTGCCGTATTACGGTTCGGACACCCCTCTGAACCAGGTTGCGAACGTGACCGTCAAGGATTCGCGCACTCTGCAAGTCGTGGCTTTCGAGCGTAACATGCTGCAAGCGGTCGACAAGGCGATCCAGAGCTCCGGTCTGGGCTTCAATCCGACCAACCTGGGCGAGCTGCTGTTGATCTCCATGCCTGCCCTGACCGAAGAAACCCGCAAGGGCTTCACCAAGCAGGCACGTGAAGCGGCAGAAGACGGCCGTGTAGCAGTGCGTAACATTCGTCGCGATGCTTTGAGCCAGTTGAAAGATCTGGTCAAAGAGAAAGAAATCAGCGAAGACGAAGAACGTCGCGCCGCAGACGACATCCAGAAACTGACTGACAAGTTCGTGGCTGAGATCGAAGCGGCCGTGAAGCAAAAAGAAGCGGACCTGATGGCCGTATAAGGGTCGCGTTTTCATGGAAAAGACCAAACAGGCTGGACCGCCCTCGGTGCCGCGCCACGTCGCGATCATCATGGACGGCAATAATCGCTGGGCCAAAAAACGCTTTATGCCGGGTGTTGCCGGGCATAAGGCGGGCGTCGATGCTGTTCGCGCGGTCATTGAGGTATGTGCCGAGGCCAAGGTCGAAGTGTTGACCTTGTTTGCCTTCTCCAGCGAGAACTGGCAGCGTCCGGCTGACGAAGTCAGTGCCTTGATGGATCTGTTCTTCAGGGCATTGCGTCGTGAGGCCAAGCGCCTCAACGACAACAACATCAGTTTGCGCATCATTGGTGACCGCTCGCGCTTCCATCCGGAACTGCAGGCGGCCATGCGTGAAGCTGAGGCAATGACGGCGGGCAGCAATCGTTTTATTCTGCAAATCGCTGCCAATTATGGTGGTCAGTGGGACATTGCTCAGGCTGCTCAGCGCCTGGCGCGCGAGGTTCAGGCCGGGCACCTGCAGCCTGAAGACATTACGCCGGAATTGCTGCAAACCTGCCTGGCAACGGGTGATTTGCCCTTGCCAGACTTATGCATTCGTACTGGCGGCGAGCACCGCATCAGCAACTTCCTGTTGTGGCAGTTGGCTTACGCCGAACTGTATTTCTCCGACCTGTTCTGGCCGGACTTCAAACACGATGCCATGCGTACCGCGCTGGCCGATTACGCTTCTCGCCAGCGCCGCTTCGGTAAAACGAGCGAGCAGGTCGAAGCGGGAGCCCGGGTTTAATGCTTAAGCAACGAATCATTACTGCGCTGATCCTGCTGCCGATCGCCTTGTGTGGGTTTTTCCTGCTCGAAGGTACTGGTTTTGCTTTGTTTATCGGGCTGGTGGTGACTCTGGCTGCCTGGGAATGGGCTCGGTTGGCGGGTTTCACCGCTCAGTCTGCTCGGGTTGCTTACGCGGCCTTGGTCGCGCTGCTGCTGTTTTTCATGCATGTGCTTCCCGGTCTGGCTCCATGGGTGTTGGGTGCTGCCGTTCTCTGGTGGTTGCTGGCGACTTTCCTGGTACTGACTTATCCACGGACCAGCGAACATTGGGCCAGCGCTGCATGCAAAATGGTGATTGGTCTGTTGATCTTGTTGCCTGCCTGGCAGGGGCTGATCCTGATCAAGCAACAACCTTTGGGTAACTGGCTGATCATGGCGGTAATGGTGCTGGTCTGGGGGGCTGATATCGGTGCTTACTTTTCCGGTCGGGCTTTTGGCAAGCGCAAACTGGCTCCGCAGGTCAGTCCGGGCAAAAGCTGGGAAGGGGTATACGGTGGTTTGCTGCTTAGCTTGCTGATCACTGCCGTTGTCGGCCTTGTCCGAGACTGGAGTGGGGCACAAATGCTACTAGGGTTGATCGGCGCCGCGATTGTCGTGGTGATCTCGGTGGTCGGCGATTTGACCGAAAGCATGTTCAAGCGTCAGTCAGGGATCAAGGACAGCAGTAATCTGCTGCCGGGTCATGGCGGTGTGCTGGATCGAATCGACAGCCTGACGGCGGCAATTCCGGTATTTGCTGTTCTGCTATGGATGGCTGCATCGTGAGCCGCCCACAACAGATCACGGTTTTGGGGGCGACGGGCTCGATTGGCCTGAGCACTCTTGATGTCATTGCCCGTCATCCAGAGCGCTACCAAGTGTTCGCCTTGAGTGGTTTTAGTCGTCTGAGTGAATTGCTTGCGTTGTGCGTTCGGCACACGCCGCGCTTCGCTGTTGTTCCTGAAATTGCTGTTGCACGTAGCCTGCAGGACGATTTGCGGGCTGCAGGTCTGAAAACCCGCGTCTTGGTGGGAGAGGAGGGGTTGTGCCAGGTCGCAGCCGATCCTGAAGTCGATGCAGTGATGGCGGCGATCGTCGGGGCTGCGGGATTGCGTCCGACCCTGGCGGCTGTAGAAGCCGGCAAAAAAATCCTCTTGGCTAATAAAGAAGCGCTAGTGATGTCTGGCGCCTTGTTTATGCAGGCCGTGCGCAAGAGCGGTTCGGTCCTGTTGCCGATCGACAGCGAGCACAACGCGATTTTTCAGTGCATGCCCAACGACTTTGCTCGAGGGCTTGGAGCTGTCGGGGTTCGGCGGATTCTGCTGACCGCCTCCGGTGGCCCGTTCCGGCAAACGCCATTGTCCGAACTTGCGCATGTTTCACCCGAGCAGGCTTGTGCGCACCCCAATTGGTCGATGGGCCGCAAGATCTCGGTTGATTCGGCAAGCATGATGAACAAAGGTCTTGAATTGATCGAGGCCTGCTGGTTGTTTGATGCCAAGCCTGCTCAGGTCGAAGTGGTCATCCATCCACAAAGCGTGATTCATTCGTTGGTCGACTATGTCGATGGCTCGGTGTTGGCGCAATTGGGTAACCCTGATATGCGTACACCGATTGCCAATGCCTTGGCCTGGCCTGAGCGAATCGACTCCGGGGTGGCGCCTCTTGATCTGTTCTCAATCGCGCGCCTGGACTTCCAGGCTCCCGATGAGCAGCGTTTCCCGTGCTTGCGACTTGCGCGTCAGGCGGCGGAAGCGGGTAACAGTGCGCCCGCCATGTTGAATGCGGCAAATGAAGTGGCTGTGGCAGCGTTTCTTGATCGGCGCATCCGCTACCCGGAGATCGCGAGTATCATTGAGGAAGTTTTGAGCCTCGAGCCTGTGGTTGTCGTCGGCGAACTCGACGCGGTGTTCTCGGCGGACGCCAAAGCCCGTACCCTGACCGAGCAATGGTTGAGTCGCCACGGGCGATAGATGTTGCGGCGTGTTTGAGCGTATCGGCACTGGATAGGAATGCGGAGAAAGTAGATGAGCGCGCTCTATATGATTTTCGGCACCCTGGTTGCTCTGGGCGTGCTGGTCACCTTCCATGAATTCGGTCACTTTTGGGTGGCTCGCCGCTGCGGCGTCAAGGTTCTGCGTTTCTCTGTGGGCTTCGGTATGCCCTTGCTGCGCTGGCATGATCGCCGCGGCACGGAGTTCGTGATCGCTGCCATCCCGTTGGGCGGCTACGTGAAGATGCTCGATGAGCGCGAAGGCGAAGTGCCGGCGGATCAGCTCGATCAAGCCTTCAATCGCAAGACTGTTCGCCAGCGTATCGCTATCGTCGCAGCGGGTCCGATTGCCAACTTTCTGCTGGCGCTGGTGTTTTTCTGGGTATTGGCGATGCTCGGCAGCGAGCAGGTCCGGCCGGTTATAGGTGCGGTAGAAGTCGGTAGCCTGGCCGCTAAAGCCGGTTTGAGTCCGGGTCAGGAAATCGTTGCGATCGATGGTGAGCCGACCTCTGGATGGGCGGCGGTGAATCTGCAACTGGTGCGCCGGCTGGGTGAAAGTGGCTCTTTGCAGTTGCTGCTGCGCGAGCAGGGCTCGACTGTCGACTCACCTCGTGAGCTGATTTTGGATCACTGGCTTAAAGGTGCTGATGAGCCCGATCCGATTCGCTCGCTGGGGATACGTCCTTGGCGTCCAGTGTTGCCGCCAGTGCTGGCAGAGCTTGATCCAAAAGGGCCTGCGCAGGCTGCCGGTCTGAAGGCGGGTGACCGTCTGCTGGCGCTGGATGGCCAGGTGTTGAGCGATTGGCAGCAAGTCGTTGACTCGGTCCGTGTACGGCCTGATACCAAAATTGTGCTGCATGTCGAGCGTGATGGTGCTCAAATCGACGTCCCGGTTACCTTGGCTACTCGTGGCAAGGATAAAGCTGCAAGTGGTTATCTGGGGGCAGGGGTAAAGGCTGTCGATTGGCCACCAAGCATGATTCGCGAGGTCAGCTTCGGTCCGCTGGCTGCGATCGGCGAGGGTGCTCGACGTACTTGGACCATGAGCGTGCTGACCCTTGATTCACTAAAGAAAATGTTGTTCGGTGAGCTCTCGGTAAAAAACTTGAGTGGACCGATAACCATTGCTAAAGTGGCGGGCGCTTCTGCCCAGTCGGGTGTCGCTGATTTCTTGAATTTCCTGGCTTATCTGAGTATTAGCCTGGGAGTTCTCAATTTGTTGCCCATTCCTGTACTGGATGGGGGGCATTTGTTGTTTTATCTGATTGAGTGGGCGCGTGGTCGTCCCTTGTCGGATCGGGTGCAGGGTTGGGGGATACAGATCGGTATCAGTTTGGTGGTCGGGGTGATGTTGCTTGCTCTGGTCAACGATCTGGGTCGACTGTAACGCTTCGCTGAATTGCGAATCTGCCGCATTTTGCGGCAGTTTGTTTATTGCCAGTTGGAATAAGAAAGGACTTCATGAAACGTCTGCTGCTAACTGCGGTTCTCACCGTATTGATGATCGCCGAAGTTCACGCCGAGTCCTTCACTATCTCTGATATTCGCGTCAATGGCCTCCAGCGGGTCTCCGCGGGTAGCGTCTTTGGTGCTTTACCGTTGAACGTCGGTGAAAAGGCGGATGATCGTCGCCTGGTGGAATCCACTCGTGCGTTGTTCAAAACCGGTTTCTTTCAAGATATCCAGCTGGGCCGCGATGGCAATGTCCTGGTCATTACTGTAGTCGAGCGTCCATCAGTCGCCAGTATTGAGATCGACGGGAACAAGGCGATCTCCACTGAAGACCTGATGAAAGGCCTCAAACAATCCGGTCTGTCCGAAGGCGAGATCTTCCAGCGTGCGACCCTTGAGGGCGTGCGTAACGAACTGCAACGTCAATATGTTGCTCAGGGCCGCTACACGGCGACCGTTGACACCGAAGTGGTGCCGCAGCCGCGTAACCGCGTTGCCTTGAAGGTCAATATCAACGAAGGCACCGTAGCGGCTATCCAGCACATCAACGTGGTGGGTAACACGGTGTTCCCTGATGAAGACCTCATCGACCTGTTCGAGCTGAAAACCACCAACTGGTTGTCGTTCTTCAAGAACGATGACAAGTACGCTCGTGAAAAACTGTCCGGTGACCTGGAACGTCTGCGTTCCTACTACCTGGACCGTGGCTATATCAATATGGATATTGCTTCGACCCAGGTTTCGATCACCCCGGACAAAAAGCACGTCTACATCACGGTCAACGTTAACGAAGGCGAGAAGTACAGCGTTCGTGACGTCAAGCTGAGCGGTGACTTGAAAGTGCCTGAAGACCAGGTCAAGTCGTTGCTGCTGGTGCAGAAAGGTCAGGTTTTCTCGCGCAAGCTGATGACCACCACGTCCGAGTTGATCACCCGTCGTCTGGGTAACGAAGGCTATACCTTCGCCAACGTCAACGGTGTACCGCAGCCCCATGAAGAAGACCACACTGTAGATATCACTTTCGTGGTTGATCCTGGCAAGCGTGCTTACGTGAACCGTATCAACTTCCGTGGCAACACCAAGTCGGAAGACGAAGTGCTGCGTCGGGAAATGCGTCAGATGGAAGGTGGCTGGGCTTCGACCTACCTGATCGACCAGTCGAAAACCCGTCTTGAGCGTTTGGGCTTCTTCAAGGAAGTCAACGTCGAGACTCCGGCAGTGCCGGGTACTGACGACCAGGTCGACGTCAACTATAGCGTCGAAGAACAAGCTTCCGGTTCGATCACCGCCAGCGTCGGTTTTGCTCAGAGCGCCGGTCTGATCCTCGGTGGCTCGATTACCCAGAACAACTTCCTGGGTACTGGTAACAAGGTCAGCATCGGCTTGACCCGTAGCCAATACCAGAGCCGCTATAACTTCGGTTATGTCGACCCCTACTGGACTGCTGACGGCGTCAGCCTGGGTTACAACGCTTTCTACCGCACCACTGACTACAAAAACCTTGATGTCAACGTAGCAAGCTATGCCGTAGACAGCCTGGGTGCAGGTGTCAGCGTCGGTTACCCGATCAGTGAAACCTCACGTCTGACCTTCGGCCTGACTGCGCAAGAAGACAAGATCAAGACCGGCTTGTACACCGTTGACGAGATTTTCGGTTTCGTTAATAAAAACGGCGACAACTACCTGAACTTCAAGGCGTCGGCCGGCTGGTCCGAGTCGACCCTGAACAAGGGCGTGTTGGCGACCCGTGGCCATTCCCAGAGCCTGGTTCTGGAAGCAACGACCCCTGGTAGTGATCTTTCGTTCTTCAAGCTCGACTACCGGGGCCAGGTGTTCCAGCCATTGACTGACAACTACACCGTGCGCCTGCACACTGAGCTGGGCTATGGTGATGGTTACGGATCGACCGACGGACTGCCGTTCTACGAGAACTATTACGCAGGTGGTTTCAACTCGGTTCGCGGGTTCAAGGACAGTACGTTAGGGCCTCGCAGTACCCCGAGTCGTGGGGAGGCTGGTACTGGCAACGTAGGTACTGCTGCTGACCCGGATCAGAGCGCACTTCCATTCGGTGGTAACGTGTTGATTCAGGGGGGCATGGAGCTTCTGTTCCCGTTGCCTTTCGTCAAGGATCAGCGCTCCCTGCGCACCTCTGTGTTCTGGGACGTGGGTAACGTATTTGACTCCACGTGTACGCAAACCAAGAACACCAATGGTTCGAGCTCTAATACGCAATGTAACGAAATCAGCCTTAGCAATCTGGCCAGTTCCGTCGGTGTCGGTGTGACCTGGGTTACCGCCTTGGGTCCGTTGAGCTTTGCGTTGGCAATGCCCGTCAAGAAGCCTGATAACGCTGAAACCCAGGTGTTCCAATTCTCCCTCGGCCAGACTTTCTAATAGCCTGACCCAAGATAACGACAATGGATTTTGTAGGAGTGCATCGTGCGTAAGTTGACTCAATTGGTTCTCCTGGCAACTGTCCTGGTAGCGACCCCGGCATTTGCCGAAATGAAAATTGCAGTACTGAACTATCAAATGGCTCTGCTGGAGTCCGACGCGGCAAAGAAATACGCCGTGGATGCCGAGAAGAAGTTCGGCCCGCAACTGACCAAGCTGAAAACCCTGGAAAGCAGTGCCAAAGGCATCCAGGACCGCCTGGTTGCCGGCGGTGACAAAATGCAGCAAGGCGAGCGTGAGCGTCTTGAGCTCGAGTTCAAGCAAAAGGCCCGTGACTTCCAGTTCCAGTCCAAGGAACTGAACGAAGCCAAAGCCGTTGCCGACCGTGAAATGCTGAAACAGCTCAAGCCGAAACTGGATAGCGCTGTGGAAGAAGTCATCAAGAAAGGTGCTTTTGACCTGGTCTTCGAGCGTGGCGCAGTGATTGATGTCAAACCTCAGTACGACATCACTCGCCAGGTTATCGAGCGCATGAATCAGCTGAAGTAATCCATGACAGTGACTATAAAACTCGGCCAGTTGGCCGAGTTCCTCGGCGCCACCCTACGTGGTTCCGCGGAGAAAGAAATCACTGGGCTAGCCACCTTGCAGGAGGCTGGCCCAGCTCAGTTGAGCTTTCTGGCAAATCCCCAATACCGTAAATACCTGGCAGACAGCCAGGCCGCAGCTGTATTGCTGAAGGCCGCTGACGCTGAAGGTTTTACGGGTGATGCGCTAGTTGTGGCCGACCCGTATCTTGCGTACGCGCGGATTTCCCATCTATTCGATCCCAAGCCTAAAGCCAGCGTCGGTATTCATCCGACTGCGGTTGTGGCTGAGGATGCGGTGGTCGATCCGGCCGCGAGCATTGGTGCATTTGCCGTGATCGAAAGCGCCGCGCGCATTGCCGCTGGTGTCACGGTCGGCGCTCACTGCTTTGTTGGTGCTCGCTCTGAAATCGGTGAAGACGGCTGGCTGGCTCCCCGAGTGACGCTGTACCACGACGTGCGGATCGGTAAGCGCGTAGTGATTCAGTCCGGCGCGGTCATCGGGGGTGAAGGCTTCGGCTTTGCCAATGAAAAAGGTGTCTGGCAGAAGATTGCCCAGATCGGTGGCGTGTTGGTCGGTGACGATGTGGAGATTGGTGTGAACACTGCCATCGACCGCGGTGCGTTGGCCGATACCGTGATCGGTAATGGCGTGAAGCTGGATAACCAGATTCAGATCGCGCACAACGTACAGGTCGGTGATCACACTGCCATGGCGGCGTGCGTGGGGATCTCCGGCAGCACCAAAATCGGCAAGCATTGCATGCTCGCCGGCGGTGTCGGTCTGGTTGGACACATCGATATTTGCGACAACGTTTTCCTGACCGGAATGACCATGGTGACCCACTCGATTACAGAGCCGGGCTCCTATTCTTCCGGTACGGCGATGCAACCTGCTGCCGAATGGCGAAAAAGCGCGGCACGTATTCGTCAGCTCGACGATATCGCGCGACGCCTGCGGCAATTGGAAAAGCGTGTAGGGGACGTGACCCCTGGCGGTAATGCCTCATCAGATGGCTGATACCATTTCCATATCAAGTGTGCACAGCCGCTAGACTGCCTCCTTGATTTGCTAGAGGAATGCGCGTCAGTCGCGCGCTCCCAATCTTTACTACAGGCTTCCCCCCGAAATGATGGACATCAACGAGATTCGCGAATACTTGCCTCACCGTTACCCTTTCCTGTTGGTGGACCGGGTAGTGGATCTGGATGTTGAAGGCAAGCGCATTCGTGCCTACAAGAATGTCAGCATCAACGAACCTTTCTTCAATGGTCACTTCCCGGCGCATCCAATCATGCCGGGCGTACTGATCATCGAAGCGATGGCTCAGGCTGCCGGTATCCTTGGTTTCAAGATGCTGGGCGTGAAGCCTGCCGATGGCACCCTTTACTACTTCGTCGGTTCCGACAAGCTGCGCTTCCGTCAGCCGGTACTGCCAGGCGATCAGCTGATTCTTGAAGCCAAATTCTTGAGCTGCAAGCGTCAGATCTGGAAGTTCGAATGCCAGGCTTCGGTCGATGGCAAGCCAGTCTGCTCCGCTGAAATTATCTGCGCGGAACGCAAACTATGAGTTTGATTGACCCTCGCGCAATCATCGATCCGACGGCCATTCTGGCCGGCGACGTCGAGGTCGGCCCTTGGTCGATCGTCGGCGCAGGTGTGGAAATCGGCGAGGGTACAGTGATCGGGCCACACGTGATTCTCAAAGGCCCAACCCGAATCGGTAAGCACAATCGCATCTACCAGTTTTCCTCGGTGGGTGAGGACACGCCCGATCTCAAATACAAAGGCGAAGAAACCCGCCTGGTGATCGGTGACCACAACGTCATCCGTGAAGGCGTGACGATTCACCGTGGAACCATTCAGGATCGTGCCGAAACGACCCTGGGCGATCACAATCTGATCATGGCCTATGCACACATCGGCCACGACAGCGTCATTGGCAACCATTGCATACTGGTCAACAACACCGCGTTGGCCGGTCATGTACACGTTGAAGACTGGGCGATCCTCTCCGGCTTTACCCTGGTTCACCAGTACTGTCATATCGGCGCCCACAGCTTTTCCGGCATGGGTACCGCCATCGGCAAGGATGTTCCGGCTTACGTCACGGTGTTCGGTAATCCTGCCGAGGCGCGCAGCATGAATTTCGAAGGCATGCGCCGTCGTGGTTTCAGCGAAGACGCAATCCACGCTCTGCGTCGCGCCTACAAGGTGGTTTACCGTCAGGGGCTGACTGTCGATCAGGCGCTCGCCGAACTGGCCGAGCCGTCTGCACAGTTTCCAGAAGTCGCGGTATTCCGTGATTCGATCCAGTCTTCGACTCGCGGCATTACTCGTTAATCATGGCCACTTTGCGTATTGCACTGGTGGCAGGCGAGGCCTCCGGCGATATCTTGGGCGCGGGCCTGATGCGTGCCCTCAAGGCACAACATCCATCGGTTGAGTTTATCGGTGTCGGCGGTCCTCTGATGCAGGCCGAAGGTTTGACTTCCTATTTCCCGATGGAACGTCTGGCGGTCATGGGGTTGGTTGAGGTTCTGGGGCGTTTGCGTGAGCTGTTGGCTCGACGCAAAAAGCTTGTCAAAACGCTGATCGCTGAGAAACCGGACGTATTCATCGGTATTGATGCGCCGGACTTCACGCTGAATATCGAACTCAAACTACGGCGGGCCGGGATCAAGACGGTACATTACGTCAGCCCGTCGGTCTGGGCCTGGCGTCAGAAGCGCGTACTGAAGATTCGTGAAGGCTGCGATCTGATGCTGACGCTGTTTCCGTTCGAAGCGAAATTCTACGAAGAGAAGGGCGTGCCGGTACGTTTTGTCGGTCACTCTCTTGCCGATGCGATCCCGCTTGAGGCAGATCGCGCCGCTGCCCGAGCTGAGCTGGGGTTGCCCGATGGGCCGCTGGTTGCCTTGATGCCGGGCAGCCGTGGCGGTGAAGTCGGTCGTCTGGGCGCTCTGTTTCTTGACACTGCCGAGCGCCTGCGTGCCTTGCGGCCAGGTGTGCGTTTTGTCATGCCGTGCGCCAGTTCTGAACGCCGTGTGCAGCTCGAAGAACTGCTGGCAGGCCGCGACTTGCCGTTGACCCTGCTCGACGGTCGTTCCCATCAGGCTCTCGCTGCCTGTGATGCAGTGTTGATTGCCTCTGGTACCGCGACCCTGGAGGCCCTGCTATACAAACGGCCGATGGTGGTTGCTTATCGCCTGGCGCCGCTGACGTTCTGGATTCTCAAACGCATGGTAAAAAGCCCCTACATCTCGTTACCCAACTTGCTGGCGCAGCGTTTGCTGGTGCCCGAGTTGTTGCAGGATGATGCGACCGCTGAGGCCTTGGCGCAGACCTTGTCGCCATTGATTGCGGGCGGCGAAGAACAGACCCGTGGTTTTGACGAGATTCATCGGACCTTGCGTCGAGATGCCTCGAATCAGGCCGCCGAAGCGGTATTGAACTTGATCGGCAAACCAGTATGAGTAGCGTAAAGATGCAGATGGGTCTGGATTTTACTTTGGTCGCCGACGTCGAAGACCTGGTGGCTGGCGTCGATGAGGTCGGTCGCGGGCCGTTGTGCGGTGCTGTGGTGACGGCGGCGGTGATTCTCGATCCGAACCGGCCGATTCTCGGGCTCAACGACTCGAAAAAACTCACCGAAGCCCGTCGCGAAAAGCTCTATGACGAGATCTGTGAAAAGGCCCTGAGCTGGTGCGTTGCCAGGGCTGAAGTCGAAGAAATCGACGAGCTGAATATTCTGCACGCCACCATGCTGGCCATGCAGCGCGCGGTAGAAGGGCTAAGCATCACCCCGAAACTGGCGATGATTGACGGTAATCGCTGCCCGAAACTTTCGATGCCTGCCGAGGCGGTGGTTAAAGGCGATAGTAAGGTTCCGGCAATTGCCGCAGCGTCGATTTTGGCAAAGGTCAGCCGTGACCGTGAAATGGCTGCTTTCGAATTGATTTACCCCGGCTATGGCATTGGCGGGCACAAAGGCTATCCGACTCCGGTCCACTTGGAGGCCCTGGCCCGCTTGGGTCCGACGCCTATTCATCGGCGTTCGTTCGCGCCTGTGCGTCTGGCGTATGAAGCGCTGGAAGGTTTGACTGAGGTATAGTCAACAGGCTGATGTTTTGCTCAGGGCCCGGTACAATCCGGGCCTTGTCGTTTTCGAGTTCTACACAGGATCACTATGCCGGCTTCATTCGTTCACCTACGCCTGCACACTGAATATTCCCTGGTCGACGGTCTGGTGCGGATCAAACCGCTGGTCAAGACCCTGGTCGGCATGAACATGCCTGCCGTGGCGGTCACCGACCAGAACAACATGTGTTCCCTGGTCAAGTTCTACAAGGCTGCCATGGGTGCCGGGATCAAGCCGATCTGTGGCGCCGACCTGTGGCTGTCGAACAAAGACCCCGAAAACGCTCTCAGCCGTATCAGCCTGTTGGTCATGAACAGTGTTGGCTACCGCAACCTTACCGAACTGATCTCCCGCGGCTTTATCGATGGTCAGCGCAACGGCCAGATCATCATCGAGCGCGAGTGGGTGGCTGAGGCCAGTGAAGGCTTGATCATGCTGTCTGCGGCGAAGGAGGGCGAAATCGGCATCGCCCTGCTCAGCGGCAATCCGGATGAAGCCGAGACGTTGGCCCGCGAATGGATGACGGTGTTCCCGGATCGTTTCTATCTGGAAGTACAGCGCACCAACCGACCGAATGATGAAGAGCAACTGCACGGTGCCGTGGCCCTGGCCGAGAAGATCGGCGCGCCATTGGTGGCGACCAACGACGTGCGTTTCATCAAGCGGGAAGACTTCGAAGCCCACGAAACCCGCGTTTGCATCGGCGAAGGCCGCGCCCTTGACGATCCGCGCCGTTCGAAGAACTACAGCGATCAGCAGTACCTCAAAAGCGCCGAGGAAATGGCTGAGCTGTTCAGTGACTTGCCTGAAGCGCTGGAAAACTCCGTCGAAATCGCCAAGCGTTGCAACATCGAAGTAAGGCTCGGCAAGCACTTCCTGCCCAACTTCCCGATTCCCGATGGCATGACCATCGACGAATACTTCCGCAAGGTCTCTTTCGACGGTCTGGAAGATCGCCTGAGCGTTCTTCTGCCCAAGGAAACCACTGAAGACTACGAAACTAAACGTCAGGTCTACGTCGACCGGTTGAATTTCGAGCTGGATATCATCATCCAGATGGGTTTCCCTGGTTACTTTCTGATCGTTATGGACTTTATTCAGTGGGCCAAGAGTAATGGCGTGCCGGTCGGTCCTGGCCGTGGGTCGGGCGCCGGGTCGCTGGTGGCCTACGTGCAGAAGATCACCGACCTCGACCCGCTGGAATATGACCTGCTGTTCGAACGTTTCCTTAACCCGGAACGGGTATCCATGCCCGACTTCGACGTCGACTTCTGCATGGATGGTCGTGACCGGGTGATCGAGTATGTGGCCGAAAAATATGGTCGCAACGCCGTTAGCCAGATCATTACGTTCGGTTCCATGGCGGCGAAAGCTGTAATTCGCGACGTAGCGCGGGTGCAAGGCAAATCCTACGGCTTGGCGGATCGACTGTCGAAGATGATTCCCTTCGAAGTCGGCATGACCCTTGAAAAAGCCTATGAGCAGGAAGAAATCCTCCGGGACTTCATCAAGATCGATGAAGAAGCAGCGGAAATCTGGGAAATGGCCCGCAAGCTCGAAGGGGTTGTGCGAAACGTGGGTAAGCACGCCGGTGGCGTGGTTATCGCGCCGACCAAGCTTACCGACTTCTCGCCAATCTATTGCGATGAAGCCGGCGACGGCCTGGTTACCCAGTTCGACAAGGATGACGTCGAGGCAGCCGGTCTGGTGAAGTTCGACTTCCTCGGTCTGCGGACCCTGACAGTCATCGATTGGGCGCTGAAGACCATCAACCGCGAGCGCGCCAAGGTTGATCAGCCGCCGCTGGATATCGCCTTCATCCCGCTGGACGATAAACCGACTTACCAGTTGCTGCAAAAAGCCGAAACCACTGCGGTGTTCCAGCTTGAGTCGCGCGGCATGAAAGAGCTGATCAAAAAGCTCAAGCCCGACTGCCTGGAAGACTTGATCGCACTCGTGGCGCTGTTCCGTCCCGGTCCGTTGCAATCGGGCATGGTTGACGACTTCATCAACCGTAAGCACGGTCGCGCCGAACTTGCCTACCCGCACTCGGATTATCAGTACGAAGGCTTGAAGCCGGTACTGGCGCCAACCTACGGCATCATCCTGTATCAGGAACAGGTGATGCAGATCGCCCAGGTCATGGCCGGCTATACCCTCGGTGGTGCGGACATGCTGCGTCGGGCCATGGGTAAGAAAAAACCCGAAGAAATGGCCAAGCAGCGCGGTGGTTTCATTGAAGGTTGCACGACCAATAATATCGATGCCGACCTTGCCGGTAACATCTTCGACCTGGTAGAGAAATTCGCCGGTTACGGCTTCAACAAATCCCACTCCGCCGCCTACGGTCTGGTTTCTTACCAGACGGCGTGGCTGAAAACTCACTACCCGGCGCCGTTCATGGCCGCGGTACTGTCAGCGGATATGCACAACACCGACAAGGTCGTGACCTTGATCGAAGAAATTCGCACCATGAAGCTGCGTCTCGACGCACCGGATGTGAATACTTCGGAGTTCAAGTTCACGGTGAATGACGAAGGCCGCATTATATACGGGCTGGGCGCGATCAAGGGTGTTGGCGAAGGGCCGGTCGAGGCCATCACCGAGGCGCGTCAGGACGGTCCGTTCAAGGATCTGTTCGACTTCTGTGCCCGTGTCGATCTCAAACGTATCAACAAGCGCACCCTGGACGGTTTAATCCGCAGCGGTGCGCTGGATCGTCTGGGCCCTTATTTCCATGACGAACCGAAAGCCTATCAAGCGAGCATTGACCAGAATCGTGCGGTCTTGCTGACGGCCATGGAAGGGGCGATCAAGGCTGCCGAACAAACCGCGCGTACCCATGACAGCGGTCATGCGGACCTGTTTGGCGGCCTGTTTGTTGAAGAAGACGCCGACGTCTACGCCAATCACCGCAAGGCCAAGGAGCTCACCCTCAAGGAACGCTTGAAAGGGGAGAAAGATACCCTGGGTCTGTACCTGACCGGTCACCCGATTGACGAATACGAAGGTGAAATTCGACGCTTTGCCCGTCAGCGCATCATCGACCTGAAGCCGGCTCGGGATACCCAGACGGTCGCGGGCATGATCATCGCTCTGCGGGTCATGAAGAACAAAAAGGGCGACAAGATGGGTTTTATCACCCTCGACGACCGCTCGGGGCGGATCGAGGCGTCGCTTTTTGCCGAGGCGTTCCACACGGCGCATTCCATGTTGCAGACCGATGCGATGGTGGTGGTCGAAGGCGAAGTCAGCAACGACGACTTCTCCGGTGGCCTGCGTTTGCGGGTCAAACGAGTGATGAGCATGGAAGATGCTCGCACCAATCTGGCTGAAAGCCTGCGTCTGAAGGTGCACACCGAAGCCTTGAAAGGCGATCGACTACGCTGGCTGGGCGAGTTGTTCAAGCGTCATCGCGGGGCATGCCCGATTACCGTGGAGTACACCGGCCCGGACGCCAAGGCTTTGCTGCAGTTTGGTGAAACCTGGCGAATCGACCCGGCAGACAGCTTGATTCAAGCCCTGCGTGACCAGTTCGGGCGAGACAACGTCTTCCTCCAATACCGTTGACGGTGAGGTGCCGCTCTTTGTCATTTGAGCACGCCCTGATCTCGACCAAGTTTTTAATCTCGACCTGAACGCGCTCGTCCCTTAAGGTAGGGCGCGAATAGACAACCGGCCGGCCCAAGCTCTCTTGGACGTCGACCCAAGACGGACGCCTATGAACCCGAATTTTCTTGATTTCGAACAGCCGATCGCCGACCTGCAAGCCAAGATCGAAGAGTTGCGCTTGGTCGGTAATGACAATTCGCTGAATATCGGCGATGAGATCTCTCGTCTGCAAGACAAGAGCAGCACGCTCACCGAAGACATCTTCGGCAAGTTGACCAGTTGGCAGATCGCGCGCCTGGCGCGTCATCCGCGTCGCCCATACACCCTCGATTACATCGAGCATATCTTCACCGAGTTCGATGAGCTGCACGGCGATCGGCATTTCTCCGACGATGCTGCCATTGTCGGTGGCGTTGCCCGTCTGGACGATCAGCCGGTGATGATCATCGGTCACCAGAAAGGCCGCGAAGTGCGCGAGAAAGTTCGCCGCAACTTCGGCATGCCGCGTCCGGAAGGCTACCGCAAGGCTTGCCGTCTGATGGAAATGGCTGAGCGCTTCAAGATGCCAATCCTGACCTTCATTGACACGCCGGGCGCATACCCGGGCATCGATGCTGAAGAGCGCAACCAGAGCGAAGCGATTGCCTGGAACCTGCGAGTCATGGCACGCCTGAAAACCCCAATCATCGCCACCGTGATCGGTGAGGGTGGTTCCGGTGGTGCGCTGGCGATTGGTGTTTGCGATCAACTGAACATGCTGCAGTACTCGACTTACGCGGTTATCTCTCCGGAAGGTTGCGCCTCGATTCTGTGGAAAACTGCCGAGAAGGCGCCAGATGCCGCTGAGGCTATGGGTATCACTGCTGATCGTCTGAAAGGCCTGGGTATCGTCGACAAAGTCATCGGCGAACCGCTGGGTGGCGCTCACCGTGACCCTGCAGCCGCTGCAGCGTCGATCCGTGCTGAACTCAGCTCGCAACTGGCGATGCTGAAGAAGTTCGATAACGACGCGCTGCTGGCCCGTCGCTACGAGCGTCTGATGAGCTACGGTCTTTGATCTGACCTCGCTATACCCATGTGGGAGCGAGCCTGCTCGCGAAGGCGGTATAACAGTCAACCGATGTGTTGAATGTTAAGCAGCCTTCGCGAGCAGGCTCGCTCCCACATTTGATTTGCGCGAAGTGACGGATATGAGTCAATCCAACATTGATCTGCCTGCCAGGCTCCTGCTGAGCCTCACGCCTTGGCGCAACGCTGCAACCTGGCGCATCGCCTTCTCCGGTGGTCTCGACTCCACCGTTCTGCTGCATCTGCTCGCGCAACTCGCTAAAACCGAATCCCTGCCGGCACTTTCTGCCATCCATATCCATCACGGCCTTCAAGCTGCGGCAGATGCGTGGCCGAGTCATTGCCAGGTGATGTGTGACGTCTTGAGCGTGCCCCTGCAGGTGATTTGTGTGCAGGTGCAACCTGGTGCGAGTCTTGAGCGCGCCGCCCGCGATGCGCGGTATGCCGCGTTTGCTGAGGTGACTCAGGCCAATGAAGTGCTGTTGACCGCTCAGCATCGTGACGATCAGGCTGAAACGTTGTTGTTCCGTTTGTTGCGTGGGGCAGGAGTGAGAGGTTTGTCTGCCATGCCTGCGCAACGTCCGCTGGGGCTCGGGCAGCTACTGCGGCCGCTGCTCGATGTGTCGCGCGATGAGCTGGAAGCCTATGCCTGCGAGCAGCAATTGAGCTGGATCGAAGATCCCTCGAATGATGATCGACGGTTTTCCCGCAACTACTTGCGCCATCAGGTGTTCCCGGTGCTGACCGCGCGTTGGCCGCAGGCGGTGGCGACCATCGCTCGCAGTGCTGCACATTTGAATGAGGCCCAAGGTCTGCTCGACGAATTGGCTGAAATGGATCTCGCCAATGCAGGCACGAGTAGCGAGTTCGATTGGCTGGGATTACCTTCGCTGGCGTTGGCACCCCTGGAAAAACTGTCGATGGCGCGCCAGCGTAATGCCTTGAGTCACTGGCTGTCGGCGCGGACCCTTTTGCCCGATAGCGACCACTGGTCGGGTTGGCAGGCTTTGCGGGACGCATCGGGCGATGCGCGACCCGTCTGGCGACTGGCGGACGGTGAACTGCATCGGGCCGGTGGCCGGATCTGGTGGTTGTCCGGCAGTTGGCTGCGAGCGGCAGAACCGGCCCCGATCTGGACGGATCCGTCCTCGGTTCTGCTGCTGCCCAATAACGGCCAGTTGAGACTCAGTGGCCAAATTCCCGAAGGGCCATTACACGTCCGCTACCGGCAAGGCGGCGAAGTCATGCACCTGTCGGGGCGTGGTCATCGGGATTTGAAGCGGTTGCTTAACGAAAACGGTGTGCCGTTGTTTGCCCGTGGCAGATTGCCGCTGGTGTACCGCGACGAGCAATTACTGGCGGTTGCGAGCCTTCCCGGGCTGGATGCAAGTGCCCATGAATGCTGGAAATTGACTTGGCAGCCACCGATGAGCGATCAAGGTTTGAGCTGAAAGGGGCTTTCCGGTAGACTACGCTCCCTTCTTGATACAACTTCTGTGGATTCGCATGAATTGCAGGAGTTGCCGATTACCAAGCAGTCTTTGCTGGGCGATTCTCAAAAAAAATGTGTAGCGCGTACCGCATCGGTGGTCTCTGCCGATCTGTTCCAACGCAGCAGTTTTTCGAAAGATGCACTGTAATTAATGCAGGTGATCGGGGGCTTCGGCCCTCCTTCGCTTTCCCCGGCGGCTTCGACCGCTTTAACGCAGACTTCTAGGGTTTTTCATGACGCGCTACATCTTCGTCACGGGCGGTGTTGTTTCTTCATTGGGGAAAGGCATTGCCTCGGCTTCATTGGCGGCCATCCTGGAGGCGCGGGGACTTAAGGTCACCATGCTCAAGCTGGACCCCTACATCAACGTTGACCCGGGCACCATGAGCCCGTTCCAGCACGGTGAAGTGTTCGTCACTCACGATGGCGCCGAAACCGACCTGGACCTGGGCCACTACGAGCGGTTCATCCGCACGACCATGACCCAGAACAACAACTTCACCACTGGCCGCGTCTATGAACACGTCCTGCGCAAGGAGCGCCGTGGTGACTACCTGGGTGCAACGATCCAGGTGATTCCGCACATCACCGACGAAATCAAGCGCCGGATCATCAAGGGCGCAGGCGATGCCGACGTGGCCATGGTCGAGATCGGCGGCACCGTGGGTGACATCGAATCCCAACCGTTCCTTGAAGCCATCCGTCAGTTGCGCTTCGAAGTCGGCGCCAAGCGCGCGATGCTGATGCACCTGACCCTGGTGCCATACATCGCCACTGCCGGCGAAACCAAGACCAAGCCCACCCAGCACTCGGTCAAGGAACTGCGCTCCATCGGCCTGCAGCCGGACGTGCTGGTGTGCCGTTCGGACCACCCGATCGACATCGCATCGCGACGCAAGATCGCCCAGTTCACCAACGTTGAAGAGCGTGCGGTGATTGCCCTGGAAGACGCCGATACCATCTACAAGATTCCGGGCATTCTGCATTCCCAGGGCCTGGATGATTTCGTCGTCGAGCGTTTTGGCCTGCAATGCAACGGTGCCGATCTGTCCGAGTGGGAAGCTGTGGTCGACGCCAAGCTCAACCCTGAGCACGAAGTCACCATCGCCATGGTCGGCAAGTACATGGAGCTGCTGGATGCCTACAAATCGCTGATCGAAGCGATGAGTCACGCTGGCATCACCAACCGCACCAAGGTCAACCTGCGCTATATCGATTCCGAAGACATCGAGAACCAGGGCACCGCGCTGCTGGAAGGCGTCGATGCCATCCTGGTGCCGGGCGGCTTCGGTCTGCGTGGCGTGGAAGGCAAGATCATCACCGTGCAGTACGCTCGCGAAAACAAGGTGCCGTACCTGGGCATCTGCCTGGGCATGCAAGTGGCGGTCATCGAGTTCGCCCGTAACGTGCTGGGCTGGAAAGACGCCAACTCCACCGAGTTCGATCGCACCAGCGGTCATCCTGTGGTTGGCTTGATCACTGAGTGGGAAGACGCCACCGGCGCGGTCGAAACCCGTACCGAAACTTCCGATCTGGGCGGCACCATGCGCCTCGGCGCGCAGGATTGTCTGCTGGAAGCGGGTTCTCTGGTTCACGATTGCTATGCCAAAGACGTCATCGTCGAGCGTCATCGCCATCGTTATGAAGTGAACAACAAGCTGTTGCCGAGCCTGATCGAAGCCGGTCTGAAAATCACCGGTCGCTCCGGCGATGGTGCATTGGTTGAAGTGGTTGAAGCACCGGATCATCCATGGTTCGTCGCTTGCCAGTTCCACCCTGAGTTCACCTCGACACCGCGCGACGGTCACCCGTTGTTCAGTGGCTTCGTCAAGGCGGCTTTGACTCAACATCAGAAGAAGGCTTGATTCCATGGCACAGAAAATCATCCGCGTAGGCAACATCGAGATCGCCAACGATAAGCCGATGGTGTTGTTCGGTGGTATGAATGTGCTGGAAAGCCGTGACATGGCCATGCAGGTCTGTGAAGAGTACGTACGGGTTACCGAGAAACTCGGTATTCCTTACGTGTTCAAGGCCAGCTTCGACAAGGCGAACCGCTCGTCCGTGACCTCTTACCGTGGTCCTGGCCTGGAAGAAGGTATGCGGATTTTCCAGGACATCAAAGAAGCGTTCGGCGTGCCGATCATCACCGATGTCCATGCGCCTGAGCAGGCAGCCACGGTCGCCGAGGTCTGTGACATCATCCAGTTGCCGGCCTTCCTGTCGCGTCAGACCGATCTGGTGGTGGCCATGGCCAAGACCGGCGCGGTGATCAACATCAAGAAAGCCCAATTCCTCGCCCCTCATGAAATGAAACACATCCTGAGCAAGTGCGTAGAAGCGGGTAACGATCAGTTGATCCTCTGTGAGCGCGGTTCGAGTTTCGGCTACAACAACCTGGTTGTGGACATGCTCGGCTTCGGCATCATGAAGCAGTTCGAATACCCGGTATTTTTCGATGTGACCCACGCGCTGCAAATGCCTGGTGGTCGCTCCGATTCCGCGGGTGGTCGTCGCGCCCAGGTCACTGACCTGGCCAAGGCCGGCATGAGCCAGTCGCTGGCTGGTTTGTTCCTCGAAGCGCATCCGGATCCGGACAACGCCAAATGCGACGGCCCTTGTGCCTTGCGTCTGGACAAGCTGGAGCCATTTCTGGCTCAGCTCAAGGCTCTGGATGAGCTGGTGAAGAGTTTTCCGACGGTAGAAACCGCGTAAACCTGATTTCTCCGGTAAAGTACCGCACGATTATTTCTCAGGCCTCCGGGCCTGAGGCTTATCGTCCGCAAGTCTGCCCGCTACTCAACACTTGCCGGCGATAAAAGATTTCCTTCAGCTGCGTCGTTTTCGTCAACTTTGGAGTGTTCACAACAATGGCAAAAATCGTCGACATCAAAGGTCGTGAAGTTCTCGACTCCCGTGGCAATCCCACCGTCGAAGCGGACGTGCTTCTCGATAACGGCATCATCGGCAGTGCATGCGCGCCGTCCGGTGCTTCCACCGGCTCGCGTGAAGCACTCGAGCTGCGTGATGGCGACAAGAGCCGTTACCTGGGCAAGGGCGTGCTCAAGGCTGTAGCCAACATCAATGGTCCGATCCGTGACCTGTTGCTGGGTAAAGACCCGGTTGACCAGCAGGCTCTGGACCGCGCGATGATCGCGCTGGACGGTACCGAAAACAAGGGAACCCTGGGCGCCAACGCGATCCTCGCCGTTTCCCTGGCCGCGGCCAAGGCTGCAGCCCATGATCAGGACCTGCCGCTGTACGCTCACATCGCCAACCTGAACGGTACGCCGGGTGTTTACTCGATGCCGGTGCCGATGATGAACATCATCAACGGTGGTGAGCACGCTGATAACAACGTCGACATCCAGGAATTCATGGTTCAGCCGGTTGGCGCCAAGACGTTCTCTGAAGCGTTGCGTATGGGCACCGAAATTTTCCATCACCTCAAAGCTGTGCTGAAGGCCCGTGGCCTGAGCACTGCCGTCGGTGACGAAGGTGGTTTCGCGCCGAACCTGGCGTCCAACGAAGACGCTTTGAAAGTGATCTCCGAAGCCGTGGCCAACGCCGGTTACAAGTTGGGCACCGACGTGACCCTGGCTCTGGACTGCGCCGCCAGCGAATTCTACGAAGACGGCAAGTACAACCTGTCCGGCGAAGGCCAGGTGTTCACCGCTGAAGGTTTTGCCGACTACCTCAAAGGCCTGACCGAGCGTTACCCGATCATCTCCATCGAAGATGGCCTGGACGAGTCCGACTGGGCTGGCTGGAAAATCCTCACCGACAAGATCGGCGAGAAGACCCAGCTGGTAGGCGACGACCTGTTCGTGACCAATACCAAGATCCTGAAAGAAGGCATCGATAAAAAGATCGCCAACTCGATCTTGATCAAGTTCAACCAGATCGGCACCCTGACCGAAACCCTGGAAGCCATCCAGATGGCCAAGGCCGCTGGTTACACTGCTGTGATCTCGCACCGCTCCGGCGAAACCGAAGATTCGACCATTGCCGATCTGGCGGTGGGCACTGCTGCGGGCCAAATCAAAACCGGTTCGCTGTGCCGTTCCGACCGCGTTTCCAAGTACAACCAATTGCTGCGTATCGAAGAGCAACTGGGCGCCAAGGCCAAGTACAATGGTCGCAGCGAGTTTCGCGGCTGATAGAGTGCCGTGCCTCGCCAATACTGCTCCTTTTTGACGGTGTCTGTTGCCGTCATACAGCGTTGCCGCTCCTCGCCATAGCCAGCTATGACTCGTCGCGGCGCCTTGTCTGACGACAACAGTCACTCGTCAAAAAAGGAGCGTATTGGTGAGGCACGGCACTGCATGGTAAAAAGACACCGGATTGTGTCGAAAAAGTCGTGATAGCGAGTTTTTTGCTACTAATCTGATGCCTTAGAGTACGAGCCTGGTTCTTCCAGGCTTCGTGCTATTAGTCGTTTCAAAGTTGTTGGCATGGCTGTCTTTTTTCACTGGAAACCCGATATTCGATGCGCAGTCCCAATTGGTTGTTCCTCGTCTTGCTCTTGCTGCTGGCTGGCCTGCAGTACCGCCTGTGGGTGGGGAATGGCAGCCTGGCGCAGGTAGCCGACCTGACTCAGCAAATTGCTGACCAGCACGCCGAAAATGAGGCACTGCTGGAGCGTAACCGCGTTCTGGATGCCGAAGTCCTCGAGTTGAAAAAAGGTATGGAGACCGTTGAAGAGCGTGCTCGCCATGAGTTGGGTATGGTCAAGGAGGGTGAAACCCTCTACCAGTTGGCCCAATGATTCAGACGTTACCGGCCTTCTGGGCCGTCATTCCTGCCGCGGGCGTCGGTGCCCGTATGGCCGCGGACCGTCCCAAGCAATATCTGCAACTGGGCGGGCGCACAATTCTCGAACACAGTCTCGGCTGTTTCCTCGACCATCCGGCCTTGAAGGGGCTGGTGGTCAGTCTTGCTATTGATGATCCCTATTGGCCAACACTGGCTTGCGCCCATGATCCGCGAATTCAGCGGGTAGATGGCGGCCAGGAGCGCTCGGGCTCGGTACTCAACGCGTTGCTTCATTTACATGCGCAAGGTGCTGCAGACGAGGACTGGGTGTTGGTCCACGATGCTGCACGGCCGAACCTGTCTCGCGATGATTTGGACAAGCTGCTCATTGAGCTGGCGGATGATCCTGTTGGCGGGCTATTGGCTGTGCCGGCGCGCGACACTCTGAAGCGTGTCGACAAGCAGGGCAGGGTGGTAGAAACCGTTGATCGCAGTTTGATCTGGCAAGCCTATACACCGCAGATGTTCCGTCTCGGTGCGTTGCATCGGGCCTTGGCAGACAGTCTGGTGGCGGACGTGGTAATCACCGACGAGGCCTCGGCCATGGAGTGGTCAGGTCAGGCCCCGCGCCTGATTGAAGGTCGGTCAGACAACCTTAAAGTCACCCGTCCCGAAGACCTCGAATGGCTGCGTCAGCGCTGGGCCAATCGCAGGTAAAAGATCGCAGGCTGCGCGATCTTTTGATCTCGGTCCCGACCTTTTGATCATCGATCAAACACTATACTCCGGCCGTTTGGCCAGCCCCTCCTTCAGGTAATCCACCAGCTTTCGCACCTTCGGTGACAGATGCCGTTGTTGCGGATAAAGGGCCCAGACTGCAGTGTTGGGTGGTTGATGGGCGTCGAGCAAGGAAATCAGCCTGCCGTTGTTGAGATGCTCAAGCACGTAATAGTCCGGTAACTGGCACAGACCGACGCCTTGTAGCGCCGCATCCAGTACCGCCTGCCCACTGTTGCAGCGCCAGTTTCCCTGCACTCTTTGCGAAAATTCCCGCCCGTTCTGTTCCAGTTGCCAGATATCCGAACTACCGATCAGGCAGTTATGCCGACTCAGTTCGGACAGGCTGTGCGGTCGGCCGTAACGTTCCAGATAGGAGGGTGAGGCGCACAGATACATGCGCCGTGGTGCCAGGCGTGTGGCTACCAGTCGTGAGTCTTGCAAGCGGCCGAGGCGAATTGCCAGGTCCAGGCCTTCGTGCACCAGATCGAGCTGTCGGTTACTCAACTCGATATCCACCCGTAATTGTGGATAGAGCCCCATGAAGCTGGTCACCAGCGGCACGATAAAGCGCTCGCCGTAAGCCACGGCGCAGGTCATGCGCAGCATGCCTTTGGGTTCGCTAGTCAGATCACCGACTGCGCGCAACGCTTCTTCGCGACCATCCTGCAAACGTTGGCAGTGCTGCAAGAAGGTCTGCCCGGCCTCGGTCAACGTCACTCGGCGAGTACTGCGGTAGAGCAGGCGAGTTTGCAGGCGCTCTTCGAGTCGGACGATCTGCCGGCTGATGTGCGAAGACGAAACACCAAGGCGTTCAGCGGCGGCGGTGAATTGGCTGCATTCGGCGACCGCGACGAACTCGTCGATGCCTTCCCAGCGGTTCTCGTTCATAAAGAGGCATTCATAACGAGACGTGCATTGTGATTATCCCTGTACAGCAATAATGTTTTGCTTTTGATCTGATTATTAATCGTCTTGCAGTGTTTTACACTCCTTGTCTCGTTTTTATTCACTGGAGATGCAGGATGATCAAGTCGCGCGCTGCCGTTGCCTTCGAGGCCAAGAAACCCCTTGAGATCGTTGAAGTCGATGTCGCCATGCCCAAGGCTGGTGAAGTCCTGTTGCGAGTCGTCGCTTCCGGTGTCTGCCATACCGATGCTTACACCCTGTCTGGCGCGGATCCGGAAGGCATCTTCCCGTCGATCCTTGGTCACGAAGGTGGCGCGGTGGTCGAGGCGATCGGTGAGGGCGTGACCTCGGTGGCGGTCGGCGATCACGTGATTCCGCTTTACACGCCCGAGTGCGGCAAGTGCAAATTCTGCCTGTCGGGCAAAACCAATCTTTGCCAGGCGATTCGTGCGACCCAGGGCAAAGGCTTGATGCCCGACGGCACTTCGCGTTTCTCCTATAAAGGTCAGCCGATTTTCCACTACATGGGCACCTCGACCTTCTCCGAATACACCGTATTGCCAGAAATCTCGGTCGCTAAGATCCCTAAAGAAGCACCGCTGGAAAAGGTCTGCCTGCTGGGTTGTGGCGTCACCACCGGGATCGGTGCGGTGATCAACACGGCCAAGGTCAAACCGGGCGATACCGTGGCGATCTTCGGTCTCGGCGGCATCGGCCTGTCGGCGGTGATCGGCGCAGTCAAAGCCAAAGCTGGGCGCATCATTGCCATCGACATCAATCCGGCCAAATTCGAAATCGCCAAGCAGTTGGGCGCGACCGATTGCGTCAACCCGAAAGACTTCGATCGCCCGATTCAGGACGTCATCGTCGACATGACCGACGGCGGTGTGGACTTTTCCTTCGAATGCATCGGCAACGTACAACTGATGCGCGCTGCATTGGAGTGCTGTCATAAGGGTTGGGGCGAGTCGGTGATCATCGGTGTGGCTGGCGCCGGTCAGGAAATCTCTACCCGTCCGTTCCAGTTGGTGACTGGTCGGGTCTGGCGCGGTTCCGCCTTCGGTGGCGTACGCGGTCGTACCGAGTTGCCGAGCTACGTTGAAATGGCGCAGAACGGTGAGATCCCGCTGGATACCTTCATCACCCACACCATGGGCCTGGAAGACATCAACAAGGCTTTCGAACTGATGCATGAAGGCAAAAGCATTCGTACCGTCATCCATTTTTGAGGTCGGCCATGAGCCTTGAAAACCTGTCCTGCCAGAAAAGCTTCGGCGGCTGGCATAAACGCTACAAACACCACTCTGAAATCCTGGGCTGCGACATGGTGTTTGCCGTGTACCTGCCGCCGCAAGCGGAGCAGGGTGGCAAGCTGCCGGTGCTGTACTGGCTGTCCGGGTTGACCTGCACCGACGAGAACTTCATGCACAAGGCGGGTGCCATGCGAATGGCCGCCGAGCTCGGTTTGATCATCGTCGCACCAGACACCAGCCCACGCGGGGCTGATGTGCCGGGTGATCCGGATGGCGCCTGGGATTTTGGGCTGGGTGCCGGCTTTTATCTGAATGCCACGCAAGAACCTTGGGCCAAACACTATCGGATGCATGACTACGTGGTGCAGGAATTGCCGGCACTGGTCGAGGCGCATTTTCCTGCGTCCGACAAGCGTGGAATCAGTGGTCACTCCATGGGTGGCCACGGCGCACTGGTGTGTGCGTTGCGTAACCCTGGGCGCTATCAGTCAGTGTCGGCCTTTTCGCCGATCAATAATCCAATGGATTGCCCTTGGGGTCAGAAGGCGTTCTCGCGCTATCTGGGTGAAGAGCGTGCGCGTTGGCGCGAGTGGGATGCCTGTGCGTTGATCGCCGAGGCGACCGAGAAGCTACCGTTGCTGGTGGATCAAGGTGATCGCGATGATTTTCTGGCGACACAGCTCAAGCCCGAAGCGCTGCTACAAGCGACCAAGCTCGCAGGCCACCCGTTGACCTTGCGACTGCAGCCAGGCTACGACCACAGCTATTATTTCATCGCCAGCTTCATCGACGATCACTTGCGACATCATGGACAAGCTCTAAACGCCTAATGTCCGACAAAGCAGGTAGAATCACGCCCTGACTAAATCGGGGCGTTTTTTTATGCGTATTGGCCACGGCTATGATGTGCACCGTTTCGCTGAAGGCGATTTCATCACTCTGGGCGGCGTGCGGATTGCACACGGCTTCGGGCTGCTCGCCCACTCCGACGGTGACGTCTTGCTGCACGCCCTGAGCGATGCGTTGCTCGGTGCTGCCGCGTTGGGTGACATCGGCAAACACTTTCCGGACACAGACCCGCAATTCAAAGGTGCTGACAGTCGTGCGCTGCTGCGTCACGTCGTTGCTTTGGTTCAGTCCAAAGGCTGGAAAGTCGCCAACGTCGATAACACCATCGTTGCCCAGGCGCCAAAAATGGCTCCGCATATCGAATCGATGCGCGCGCTGATTGCCGCGGATCTTCAAGTTGAGTTGGATCAAGTGAACGTGAAAGCTACCACCACCGAAAAGCTCGGCTTTGTCGGTCGCGAAGAAGGCATTGCCGTGCACTCCGTTGCCTTGTTGCTGCGAGCATGAATGAACTGCAATTGCTTGGCCCGCGCGCCTATGGCGAAGCGCTTGGAACGGCGGTACTGAAAGCGACGGCTGAAGATTTTCAGGTCGACGAAGTGCTGGATATTCCCTTGAGCGGTGACGGTGAACACCTGTGGTTATGGGTGGAAAAACGCGGCCTGAATACCGAAGATGCGGCCCGGCGCATTGCCAAGGCTGCAGGTGTGCCGCTTCGCACCGTGAGTTATGCAGGGCTGAAGGATCGTCAGGCGCTGACCCGGCAATGGTTCAGCCTGCAACTGCCTGGCAAGGCTGACCCCGATCTGTCGGCGGCTGAAAACGACACGCTGAAAATTCTGAAAAGCGCTCGGCATAAACGCAAGTTACAACGCGGTGCCCATGCGGCTAATGGTTTTACCCTGCGTTTGACTCAGTTCGCCGGTGACAAAGCCGCAATCGAAGAGCGTCTGCAACTGATCGCCAAGCAGGGTATTCCAAACTATTTTGGCGCCCAACGCTTCGGCCATCATGGCGGTAATGTGGTCGATGCTCGTGACTGGGCCGCTCGCAAGGCTCTGCCAGAACAACGCAATGTGCGTTCCCGACTGCTCTCCACCGCCCGCAGCTATTTGTTCAATCAGGTGCTGGCGGCGCGTGTTGCCGATGGCAGTTGGCAGCGAGCGCAGGTTGGCGATTTGCTCGCGTTCACCGATAGCCGCAGCTTTTTCCCGGCAGGTGAAGCGGAATGCAGCGATCCGCGTTTGGCTATTCTTGATCTGCACCCGACCGGGCCGCAGTGGGGCGAAGGCGATTCACCTGCGACGGGTGCCACGCATGTCCTTGAGCAGGAAGTCGCAGCCCGTGAAGCCGATCTGCGCGATTGGTTGGTCAACGCCGGAATGAGCCACGAACGACGCATCCTGCGGCTGCCCATTGGCGGATTGACGTGGCATTATCCCGAGCCTGACATTCTGCAATTGGAATTCGTCCTGCCGGCCGGATGCTTCGCGACTGTATTAGTGCGCGAACTCGTCGATCTGGTGCCGGTGGGGCAGACGGACAGCCCATGCGTATTCTGATTTCTAACGACGATGGGGTGACAGCACCCGGTCTCGCCGCGCTTTATGCTGCGCTGGCGGATTACACCGAGTGCGTGGTTATCGCCCCGGATCAAGACAAAAGTGGCGCCAGCAGCTCGCTGACGCTCGACCGTCCGTTGCACCCGCAAACCTTGGCAAACGGCTTTATCAGCATCAATGGAACACCCACCGATTGTGTTCATCTGGGCCTCAATGGCCTATTGGAACGCGAGCCGGACATGGTGGTTTCAGGGATTAACCTGGGCGCCAACCTGGGTGACGACGTGCTGTATTCCGGTACTGTCGCGGCGGCACTCGAAGGGCGTTTTCTCGAGCGTCCGTCCTTTGCCTTTTCGCTGGTGTCGCGTCAGGTCGAGAACCTGTCGACCGCCGCGTACTTCGCGCGCAAACTGGTAGAGGCTCAAGCCCTGCTGGATTTGCCGCCGCGTACCGTGCTGAATGTGAATATTCCTAATCTGCCACTTGATCACATTCGTGGCATTCAGCTGACTCGCTTGGGCCATCGCGCCCGTGCTGCGGCGCCGATGAAAGTGGTCGACCCACGAGGCAATGCCGGTTACTGGATCGCGGCTGCCGGCGATGCCGAAGACGGCGGCCCGGGCACTGACTTTCATGCGGTGATGCAAGGTTATGTTTCGATCACCCCGTTGCAGCTCGATCGCACCTTCAATGATGCCTTCAGAAGTATCGATGGTTGGCTGGAGGGGTTGAGTTGATGGGACGTGAACAAGACGACCTGTTGCGTCGAGGTATCGGTATGACCTCTCAACGAACTCGCGAGCGTTTGATTCAGCGGCTGTACGAAGAGGGACTGACTAACGCTCAGGTGTTGGAAGTAATCCGTCGTACCCCGCGTCATCTCTTCGTCGATGAGGCGCTGGCGCACCGCGCCTATGAAGACACCGCATTGCCGATTGGCCATAACCAGACAATTTCCCAGCCCTATATGGTGGCTCGCATGAGCGAGCTGTTGTTGGCGGCGGGTCCCTTGGACAAAGTTCTGGAGATTGGCACCGGGTCCGGCTATCAAACAGCGGTCCTGTCGCAACTGGTTGAGCGTGTGTTCTCGGTCGAACGGATCAAAGTACTGCAAGATCGCGCCAAGGAACGCTTGGTCGAATTGAACCTGCGTAATGTGGTGTTTCGTTGGGGGGATGGCTGGGAAGGTTGGCCGGCGCTGGCACCGTATAACGGCATCATCGTCACCGCCGTTGCCACCGATGTCCCTCAAGCCTTGCTCGATCAACTGGCCCCTGGGGGGCGTTTGGTGATCCCGGTTGGCGCTGGTGAGGTACAGCAACTGATGCTGATCATCCGTGAAGAGCAGGGCTTTTCTCGGCAGGTTTTGGGCGCTGTACGCTTTGTGCCTTTGCTCAACGGTCCATTGGCTTGAACTTTTGTTTAATCGCGATGAATTCTGCTTGATAGCGTTTGTCTTACAGCGGGGCTATTCAAATAAACGCTATTGAACGTCGGTCAGCAGTCGTGTGCTTCTCTCGATTTCGCTTTGCCAGCGGTAAAGAGTGAGCGGCCGGTTATACTTGCGACATTCCAGGCCTGAACAGGCAATCTTTATTATCAGCCACCACAAAGGGAGCGGCGGGTGAGTCTCACAGTCATTGCGCAGCGTATGGGTATAACAAGCTTTCAGCGACTGGTGATTGGCCTTGTCTTGAGTTCCATGTTGGTTGCGTGCTCCAGCAACCCTTCGGGTGGAGCGCAGGTGGTTGATCGCAATAACGCGGCGCCCCAGAAGCCGGTCGTGACGACTGGCCAATATGTCGTTCGCCGCGGCGATACGTTGTTCTCGATCGCTTTTCGCTATGGTTGGGACTACAAGGCCCTGGCGGCACGCAACAATATTCCTGAGCCTTATACGATTCATCCGGGTCAGACGATTCGCTTCGACGGCCGTTCAGGTTCAACACCGACAACCGTCGTTTCAACATCGAATTCAACACCTTCCTCTTCCAGTAAATTCACGGTAATTCGTCGTCCGGTCGGCACTGCAGTCGACACCACAGCCGGCGCTACAGCCAGTGCTGCAAGCAAGCCGGCACCTGCTCCGCTTCCGCCAGCAGGGCCTGCTCCGACCGGTTGGGGGTGGCCTTCCAGCGGCATCCTGATTGGAAAATTCTCTTCAAACGGCAGTTTGAATAAAGGCATTGATATCGCCGGAGATTTGGGACAGCCTGTTTTAGCTGCGTCTGATGGGACGGTTGTTTACGCCGGGAGTGGCTTGCGGGGCTACGGCGAGTTAGTCATCATCAAACACAGCGATACCTACGTAAGTGCTTACGGCCATAACCGTAGGCTGTTGGTTCGGGAGGGGCAGCAGGTCAAAGTCGGACAGACAATTGCCGAAATGGGGTCAACTGGTACAGACCGGGTGAAACTGCACTTTGAGATTCGCCGTCAGGGTAAACCTGTAGATCCGTTGCAATTCCTGCCACGTCGTTGATCCGTTACCAGCCTGTTCCTTCGCGTAGTAGGAACAGGCTCCAGCGCTGCCAAGGATAAAGGCGTCGCTTGAGCTTGAGGTCGAACTCACCAAAGGACTATAACAATGGCTCTCAGTAAAGAAGTGCCGGAGTTTGACATCGACGATGAGGTTCTCCTTATGGAGACTGGCGTCGCTACGGATTCGATGTCGAATGAGGGATTTGCTGCACCTTCAGTTCGCGCCAAATCCAAACACTCCGCTTCACTAAAGCAACACAAGTACATTGATTACACGCGGGCGCTCGATGCGACCCAGTTGTATCTCAATGAAATCGGCTTTTCCCCATTGCTCTCTCCAGAAGAAGAAGTTCATTTTGCGCGTTTGTCGCAGAGTGGCGATCCGGCTGGGCGCAAGCGCATGATTGAAAGCAACCTGCGGCTGGTAGTGAAAATCGCTCGACGCTATGTCAATCGCGGGCTGTCGTTGCTCGATCTGATCGAAGAGGGCAACCTCGGCTTGATCCGCGCAGTGGAGAAGTTTGATCCGGAACGCGGCTTCCGCTTTTCGACCTACGCAACCTGGTGGATTCGTCAGACCATCGAGCGCGCGATCATGAATCAGACCCGGACCATCCGGTTGCCGATCCATGTGGTCAAAGAACTCAACGTCTACCTGCGGGCAGCACGTGAGCTGACACAAAAGCTCGATCATGAACCTTCCCCTGAAGAAATCGCCAACCTGCTGGAAAAACCGGTAGGTGAGGTCAAGCGCATGCTGGGCCTCAATGAGCGGGTTTCTTCGGTCGACGTCTCACTGGGTCCGGATTCGGATAAAACCCTGCTGGACACCCTGACTGATGACCGTCCAACCGACCCTTGCGAGTTGCTTCAGGACGATGATCTGTCGCAAAGTATTGACCAGTGGCTCTCGGAGCTGACCGACAAACAACGAGAGGTGGTGATACGCCGCTTCGGGTTGCGCGGCCACGAGAGCAGCACTCTGGAAGATGTAGGCCTGGAGATTGGCCTGACCCGCGAGCGGGTCAGACAGATTCAGGTTGAAGGCCTCAAGCGCCTTAGAGAAATTCTTGAGAAGAACGGCCTGTCGAGTGAGTCGCTGTTCCAGTAACTGGAACGCGTTCATCCGGCAATAAAAAACCTCGACTGGTTCGGGGTTTTTTATTGCGCTCAAGAAAGCTGATGGGCAGGACAGCGTCCTGTCACCATCCCCTGTTTAGTCTTTTGCTGGTGTAAGCCTTGGCCTACTATTTTGTAAGTGTTCGGTTTTTTTGCCTCGAGGCAGGCATCCATTAGTGTTGTTGTTTTTTATTATTTGATTGATTTAAAAGGATTTTTTTAGCAACTTGGCGGCAGCGTGCTCACCCTTTCCCCTGGGATGTGCGATTGCTCTTGCTGGGGAACTCTCTACTATCGGCACTGTGTCAAAGGATAGACACAGCCATCAGGGACGATGGTTAAGGACATTGCAGGAAGCGATTCATCAGGACGATGAGAAGGAACACAGGGACTAGGGAAAAAATGTGGGCGGGTCATACCGCCCCTTTTTTTTGCCTGCCTACAAAGCAAAAAGGCCCGCAAGGGGCCTTTTCGGGGGCGCGGTGATTATCCGCGTTCGAGGTCTTTGATCTTGCCCTTCACACCATCCCACTCTTCAGCGTCTGGCAGCGATTCTTTTTTCTCAGTGATGTTGGGCCAGATTTCGGCCAGCTCAACGTTCAACTGAATGAACTCTTGCAACTCTTCCGGGACTTCATCTTCGGAGAAGATAGCCACAGCAGGGCATTCTGGCTCGCAAAGCGCGCAGTCAATGCACTCATCCGGGTGAATCACCAGGAAGTTCGGGCCTTCGTAAAAGCAGTCCACCGGACAGACTTCTACGCAGTCGGTGTACTTGCACTTGATGCAGTTGTCGGTGACGACGAAGGTCATTTCTAATTCTCTCCTCAGGCGGCGGCGGCGGAGCCCCTTCAGGGTGGGGTCGCCAGGTTCGGGAGCGATAGTCTGCTGGTCAGGCTAATAGCCAGCAGCATCCCAAACCGCGCGAGATTCTAACAGCTTGCAGGCTTGTGCGTTAGATCCGTGTCTTCAATGTATAGAGCATTTCTAGCGCTCTGCGCGGAGTCAAGTCATCCAGATCGAGCTTGGCCAGTTCATCCAGCACTGGATGGGGCAGGCTGGCGAACATATCGCTTTGCTGTGGGGCGGATTGCTTGCCCTTTACAGGACGTGGAACTTCATGGGGCAGACTAGTGGTTTCCAGGCGGCTCAGATGCTCACGAGCCCGCACGATCACGTCCGTCGGCACGCCGGCCAGTTGCGCTACTGCCAGGCCGTAGCTTTGACTGGCTGGCCCAGGCAGAACGTGGTGCAGGAAGACGATCCGTTCGTTGTGCTCGGTGGCATTGAGGTGAACGTTGGCCACCAATGGTTCGCTTTCTGGCAGCACCGTCAGTTCGAAGTAGTGGGTGGCGAACAGCGTGTAGGCCCGCAGATGTGCCAATTGCTCGGCTGCAGCCCACGCCAGGGACAGGCCGTCAAAGGTGCTGGTACCGCGACCGACTTCGTCCATCAGCACCAGACTACGCTCGGTGGCGTTGTGCAGGATATTCGCGGTTTCGCTCATTTCGACCATGAAGGTCGAACGTCCACCGGCCAGGTCATCGCTGGAGCCGATACGGGTGAAGATGCGATCAACCAGGGACAGCTCGCAACTGGCGGCCGGTACGAAACTGCCAATATGCGCCAACAACACGATCAACGCAGTTTGTCGCATGTAAGTGGATTTACCGCCCATGTTCGGACCGGTGATCACCAGCATCCGGGTGTTGTCATCCAGGCTCAAATCGTTGGCCACGAATGGCGTGGTCAGTACTTGCTCGACCACCGGGTGACGACCCTGAGTGATGCGCATGCAAGGCTCGCTGACGAAGCGTGGGCAGTTCAGGTCCAGGTTCAGTGCACGCTCAGCCAGGTTGCTCAGCACATCCAGCTCGGCCAATGCCGCAGCAGTATCTTGCAGCGGCGGCAGGTGGCCGATCAGGTTCTCGAGCAGGGCTTCATAGAGCATCTTCTCGCGAGCCAGTGCGCGGCTCTTGGCGGACAAGGCTTTGTCTTCGAAGGCCTTGAGCTCCGGGGTGATAAAGCGCTCGGCACCTTTGAGGGTCTGGCGGCGGATGTAGTCCGCTGGTGCCTGTTCAGCCTGCTTGCTCGGCAATTCGATGAAATAGCCGTGAATCCGGTTGTAACCGACTTTCAGGTTGGCCAGCCCGGTACGGGCTTTTTCCCGTGCTTCGAGGTCGATCAGGAACTGCCCGGCGTTTTCGCTCAGCGATTGCAGGTCATCCAGCTCGGCGTCGTAACCGGTTTTCAATACACCACCGTCGCGGATCACCGCAGGCGGGTTGTCGATTATGGCTTTTGCCAGCAGGGCTGCGAGCTCAGGATAAGTGCTGGTGGTCCCTGCCAGTTGGTTGAGGTGGGGGGCCTCGAGCTCGGTCATGGCCACTTGCAGTTCCGGCAACGCACCCAGCGCATCGCGCAGGCGCGCAAGGTCTCGTGGACGGGCGTTGCGCAGGCCGATACGGGCGAGAATTCGTTCGATATCGCCGATTTCTTTCAGCTGCGGTTGCAGCTTTTCAAAGCGATAACTATCCAGCAGGCAGGTGATCGAGGTCTGCCGTGCCTGCAGTACTTGCAAGTCACGCAGCGGACGATTCAGCCAGCGCGTCAACAGGCGGCTGCCCATGGCTGTCTGGCAACGGTCGACCACCGATTGCAGGGTATTGTCGCGTCCGCCGGCGAGATTGGTGTCCAGCTCCAGATTGCGGCGGCTCGCGCCGTCCAGCACCACTGTGTCGTCAAGGCGTTCGTGGCGCAGGCTGCGCAAGTGTGGCAGGGCGGTGCGCTGGGTTTCTTTGGCGTAGCTGAGCAGACAACCTGCGGCACCAATCGCCAGGGTCAGGTTCTCGCAACCGAAGCCTTTCAGGTCTTGGGTGGAAAATTGTTGGCAGAGGCTTTTGAGCGCCGAATCCCGCTCGAAATCCCACGGCGCACGGCGACGTACGCCACGGCGCTTCTCGGCCGGGAGATCCTTTGGCCAATCATCCGGGATCATCAGTTCAACCGGGTTGACGCGCTCCAGCTCTGCGAGCAGGTTCTCCCAGCCTTTGATTTCCACAACGGTGAAGTTGCCGCTGGTGATGTCCAGCACAGCCAAGCCGAACAGACGCTCGTCGCCCAGTACCGCCGCAATCAGGTTGTCTCGACGCTCGTCGAGCAGCGCTTCATCACTGACCGTACCCGGAGTAATGATACGCACCACCTGCCGGTCCACCGGGCCTTTGCTGGTCGCCGGGTCGCCGACTTGCTCACAGATCACCACCGACTCGCCGAGCTTCACCAGTTTCGCCAGGTAGCCTTCGGCTGCGTGGTAAGGAATCCCACACATCGGAATCGCCTGTCCTGCCGACTGCCCGCGCGCGGTCAGCGTGATGTCCAGCAACTTGGCGGCTTTCTTCGCGTCTTCGTAGAAGATCTCGTAGAAGTCACCCATGCGGTAGAACATCAACTGATCAGGGTGCTGGTTCTTCAGGCGCCAGTACTGTTGCATCATTGGCGTGTGGGAGGACAGGTCGGAGGTATTTTTACTCATTGGGTATCAGGCGGATTCGTTGAAAGTGGTGAGGCAAAGGGACCATGGGGCCCAGCTTTTTCGCGATGGGCGCAAGGTTACCATGGGCGGTCCGCCCTCCGCAGGCATGAAGCGGTAAGTCATTTCTGAATATTTATGCATAAATTATGCAAAACGGCATTTGTCATCGACACAAAGAGCCTTCAATATGCGCGTTATGCAAAAACGCAATGTTTCTACTGTCTTAAGAGAGCTGCTCGATCGCGACGGGATCTCCCCCACGGAGCTTCACCGTCGAACCGGCGTGCCTCAATCCACTCTCTCGCGCATTCTCAGCGGCAAGATCGTCGATCCTTCGGATAAGCACATCTCGCGGATCGCCGAGTACTTCCGTATGAGCACCGATCAATTGCGCGGGCGCGCGGATGTTGCGTCGGCCAAAGGGGAGGCACGCGACGAGGTGCATTCGGAACTCAAGGATATAAGCCTGTGGGATGACGATACCCCCGTCGATGACGACGAGGTGTCGATCCCCTTTCTTCGCGAGGTTGAATTGGCTGCTGGATCAGGAAGATTCGTCATCGAGGAAAGCGAGAAGGCCAGCCTGCGCTTCGGCAAACGAAGCCTGCGGCATAACGGTGTGCAGTTTGACCAGGCCAAGTGCGTGACTGTTCGCGGTAACAGCATGCTGCCGGTGCTGCGTGACGGTGCCACGGTCGGGGTCAACGCGGGCAAGTGCGGGATCGGCGATATAGTCGACGGCGACCTTTATGCGATCAACCATAACGGCCAGCTGCGAGTGAAGCAGCTCTACCGCCTACCTTCCGGGATTCGTTTGCGCAGCTTCAACCGCGACGAGCACCCCGACGAGGACTACACCTTCCAGGAAATCCAGGAAGAGCAGATCACCATCCTTGGTCACGTCTTCTGGTGGGGCATGTACGCCCGTTAACCTTGCCTCTGTCAGATAGCCCGCCACCGAGCGGGCTTTTTTTCGCCCGCAGAAAACAGCCTCAGCCTTTGCTTGTGTGGTGTCTATGCGCTGGTGCATTTTATGGTGCGTAAATAATTGCACTTATGCATTGACTGTATATGCATCCATGTATATTCTTTGTCTTAGCCGCCCAGCAGCGGCTAGCAGCGATGCTCTTTAGTACCACGGTAAAGGCAGTGATGAGCTGGCCTCAACCATTCGACTCATCACCCAACCAACCCGTTGACTCTATTCAATTCAGGAGGCGTGACATGACAAACGAGCACCAAGCGTTGCTGGACATGCCGATCTGGCTGGTCATCGTCCTGGCGCTGGTCGGTGGGGTGTCCGGCGAGATGTGGCGCGCCGACAAGGAGGGCGCCCGCGGCTGGTCACTGGTTCGGCGTCTGGCATTGCGCTCCGGGGCCTGCATGGTCTGCGGCGTCTCGGCGGTCATGCTGTTGTACGCCGCCGGTGTGTCGATCTGGACCGCGTGTGCATTCGGTTGCCTCACCGCCATGGCCGGCGCCGATGTGGCCATTGGGCTGTATGAGCGGTGGGCCGTGAGGAAGCTCGGTGTGTGCGAAGTGCCACCGCGTGATTCCAGTCAGGATCACTAGATAGCTTTCAGGATCCAGGACCAACGGATGGGCAGTCTTGGGGCAATGATCCCGGCCCGCAAGGATGCGGGCTATTGACGGCAATCCCCCCTTTATTTAACCGCCCCCGAGCGCCACCACCGGCAGCGTGGTTCATGGGGCGCGCGAGCCCTACTTGCCCCTGGACATGCTCAACGAATTATCGGCATCACCGACGCAGACGATCAGAGACTGATTGCCTTGAAGGGCTGTCAGGCTTATGTCAGAGCCATCGTCCGTTAACATTTTGACCGAGCAAGCGTCTTGCAAGCGCGATACGCTCGTGTACGGTAGGCCTCACGTCAGCCAGATCAGGAGAGGACCATGGACGAAATCACCCAGCTTGCCGCTGAACTTGGCAGGCGATTGCAGGTTCTGAATGCGCATGTCAGCACCGCCGAGTCCTGCACTGGTGGCGGAATCGCCGAGGCCATTACCCGCATTCCGGGCAGCTCGGCCTGGTTCGAAGCCGGTTATGTCACCTACTCCAATCGTCAGAAAACCCAGCTATTGAATGTACCCACTGAGTTGTTCGCTCAAGTGGGTGCGGTCAGTCGTGAAGTGGTCGAGGCCATGGTTCGTGGTGCACAAGACAAAAGCCGCGCACATTTCGTAGTGGCCGTCAGCGGTGTGGCGGGGCCGGACGGCGGCTCGCCGCAGAAGCCGGTGGGTACTGTGTGGCTGGCCTGGGGGGTGGGCGAGGCGGTCAATACCGAATGCCGGTACTTCCCCGGCAGCCGCGATGAAGTCCGCCGACAAACGGTGAAGGCCGCGCTAGAGGGGCTGCTGCAGCATGCCGCGGGAGAAATCTCAAATCAGGGGTAGGCGATCCTCAAACGCTGTGGAATAATACTGGCTACTTATACAGGTGTTGGCCGTCAGGCCTTATTGATTACGTGAGGACTTTAATGGACGACAACAAGAAGAAAGCCTTGGCTGCGGCCCTGGGTCAGATCGAACGTCAATTCGGCAAGGGTGCCGTAATGCGTATGGGCGATCACGACCGTCAGGCGATCCCGGCTATCTCCACTGGCTCTCTGGGTCTGGACATCGCACTCGGCATTGGCGGTCTGCCAAAAGGCCGTATCGTTGAAATCTACGGTCCGGAATCTTCTGGTAAAACCACCCTGACTCTCTCCGTGATTGCTCAGGCACAGAAGATGGGCGCCACGTGCGCCTTCGTCGACGCCGAGCACGCACTGGACCCGGAATACGCCGGCAAACTGGGCGTCAACGTTGACGACCTGCTGGTTTCCCAACCGGACACCGGTGAGCAAGCGCTGGAAATCACCGACATGCTGGTGCGCTCCAACGCCATCGACGTGATCGTCATCGACTCCGTGGCAGCACTGGTGCCAAAAGCCGAGATCGAAGGCGAAATGGGCGACATGCACGTGGGCCTGCAAGCCCGTCTGATGTCCCAGGCGCTGCGTAAAATCACCGGTAACATCAAGAACGCCAACTGCCTGGTTATCTTCATCAACCAGATCCGTATGAAAATCGGCGTGATGTTCGGCAGCCCGGAAACCACCACCGGTGGTAACGCGCTGAAGTTCTATGCTTCGGTTCGTTTGGACATCCGTCGTACTGGCGCGGTGAAAGAAGGTGACGAAGTCGTCGGTAGCGAAACTCGCGTCAAAGTCGTCAAGAACAAAGTGGCTCCGCCGTTCCGTCAGGCAGAGTTCCAGATTCTCTACGGCAAGGGTATCTACCTGAACGGCGAGATGATCGACCTCGGCGTACTGCATGGTTTCGTGGAAAAATCCGGAGCCTGGTATGCCTACAATGGCAGCAAGATCGGTCAGGGCAAGGCCAACTCGGCCAAGTTCCTGCAGGACAATCCGGACATTGCCACAGCCCTTGAAAAGCAGATCCGCGACAAGTTGCTGACCCCAGCGCCGGACGTGAAAGCCAATGCGACCCGCGAGACTGTTGATGATCTGGCCGACGCTGATATCTGATTGATCCGATGACCGTCGTACTCGATACACTCGTCGCGGTGCGGCGAACCGCAATGGACCTGCTCGCGCGACGCGAGCACGGTCGAGTCGAGCTGACGCGTAAGCTGCGTCAGCGCGGCGCTTCTCCTGAAATGATCGACACTGCACTTGACCGTCTGACGGAAGAGGGCCTGCTGTCCGAATCCCGTTACCTCGAAAGCTTTGTTTCCTACCGTGCCCGTTCCGGTTATGGCCCTTTGCGCATTCGCGAAGAGTTGAGCCAGCGCGGCCTGCAGCGTGCCGATATTGAGCTCGCCTTGCGTGAGTGCGGTATCAGTTGGCAAGAGCAACTGGAAGATACCTGGCGTCGCAAGTTTGCCGGGCATTTGCCGATAGACGTCCGCGAGCGTGCCAAACAAGGCCGTTTTCTGAGTTATCGGGGTTATTCAATGGAAATGATCGGCCGCTTGTTGAGCGGCCGTGGGATGGATGACTGACTGTTGTGGCTCGCCCCACTGCCTGTATCTAGAGAACTTTAGAGGGCGCGAACCACTGAATTGCTTGTCGATCAAGTGACCTTGATGGGTTCCCGTACGCGTTGTTGCGTCTTGGTCTGAGTCTTGGCCCAGTTTTCCGGCAGGTTGATGAAGTCGACCAGTTCACGCAGACGACCGTGATCGCGGGCGTTGAAGGTGAACGAGAGTCGCGCCAGGTGGCTGAACTGTGCTTCGTCGTGTTCCTCTCCACTGTAAGCGTGTTGATGAAAGTGATCGCTCAGGCAAAGGTCGGCAAAGGCCTTTTGCATGTGCTCAAGCGCCTGTTCGCTTAGTTTGTAGTTCATGCGGATCACAAACTGATGCTTCAGCCAGCGGCTGGAGTGGAAGTTGCTGTAGAACTGGTTGATTTCCTGCACTGCTTCATCGGCGCTATACACCAGGCGAATCAGTTTCATATCGCTGGGAAGAATGTAGCGATTGTCCTCCAGTTGATTGCGAATAAAGTCCAGAGCGCCTTGCCAGAAACTACCGCCCGGCGCGTCCAACAGCACTACGGGTACCAACGGGCTTTTGCCGGTCTGGATCAGCGTCAGTACTTCCAACGCTTCGTCCAGCGTGCCAAAGCCGCCAGGGCAAAGCACTAGAGCGTCGGCCTCTTTGACGAAAAACAGCTTGCGGGTAAAGAAAAAGTGGAAAGGCAGCAGGTTGGCTGTGCCTTCGACGGTTGGATTCGCATGCTGCTCGAATGGCAGAGTGATATTGAATCCAAGGCTGTGTTCGAGACCAGCGCCTTCATGAGCGGCGGCCATGATGCCTCCGCCTGCGCCCGTGATGACCATCAGGTTCGAGCGAGCCAATGTCGCACCGAGTTCCCGGGCCAGACCGTAGAGGGGGTGTTCGATCGGCGTACGTGCCGAGCCAAAGACCGTGACCTTGCGCCGACCTTTGAACTGCTCCAACACACGGAAGGCGTGCTCTAGTTCGCGCAGGGCTTGTAGGGTGATCTTGGCATTCCAGCGATTGTGGTCTTCCTGGGCCATGCGCAAGACAGTCAACATCATGTCGCGGTAAATCGGGATGTTCGGGCTATTGGGTGCAACCAGGTTGAGTTGCTCTTCGACCTTGCTGGTGAGGTCGCTGCCGTTGCTTTGAAAATGACGGCTTAGGAGGTCATTCGGTTCGTAAGGCATTCAACTTCTCCTTCTGCACAGAACCCTTCGCACGGGCGAGATATTCGCCAGCGCCACGACACTGCATGCATCGCTGTCAGCCCAGATTATCGCCTGAGCACTACACCTGACCCGACAGGACCTGAAGCACTGATGTGGCGATCGAGTCATCCATACAGGTTCTGTTTATTCCTTGGATGAAAGGAACATTCGCACTGCAAGACGCTGTTGGGCAACCCCCATTTTTGCCCTGAAAAATTAACAGGAATATTCTGAATCTAGACCCTCTCGGCGATTTGTGCTGACTTGATCATGGGCCTGGAAAGTCTTGGCTGGCAATAGCTTATTGCCGACTTACAACGGAGTTTCACCGCTCGTCAGAACCTGCGCAGGGCTGCGCTGGCTCTGATTTACTAAGTTACAGCCGCAGTAATACATCTTTGCGTCAAGGGTAGGACGCAAGGCATTAGGGCTGAGGATTTGATCGCGTAATTATTGGCAAACCAGCGGATGCAAAGAGGCTTGAAATGACCAGAGTAATTCTGGAAATTGATACGCAGTTGTATCGGCTGTTGCAATCGGCGGCTGAGGCCAATCATCTGAGCTTTGACGATGAGTGCCGTCGACGTCTGGAAGGTGCCGAGCGGCGCTCACAGTATTTGCAGGCGTTGGTGGCAGAGCTGCGCGCCGATGATCAACAGCGACGCGCAGCTGAGCAGTGATTACTTTTTCTTCTGCTGTAGGCAGTCAGATTCTTTGAAACGCTCAGAGGCTACCGGGCGGTTGGTTTTATATTCAGTAAATTCGTAGCGCATGATCGCCCCCTTGGCCATCAACTTTCGATAGCTCTCGTTACGGCAGACGGTAGCGCCTAACTGGAAATACACCGCTTGCGGATTTGCGCGCATTTTTTCTGCATGGCTTGCCTGCACGCTGAGGTGGTTGATCAGCTCTTTGCCTTCAACGGTATAGCCCTGATCGAGAATGTCCTCGTTGATGGCGCGTGGAGTGCCAACGCTGCTTTCCGCGGCAACCTTTTCCAGCATCTTGCTCAGTTCAAAGTCTTGCTTGGACGCAGCCTGGGCACTGAATGGCAACGCCAGCAGAAGGGCAACGGTGGGAACGATAAAGCGCAGCATGAAACTCTCCTGGTTCAGTGACTGGTGCTTCGACCAGCCACGCGACTGTGCGTTCAGTGGCGGCGAATTATAGGTGAGCCGGTGTGGACGGTACAGGCTTGCGCCGGCCGCTCTGATAAACTGCGACGACTTTTTGCCCAAACGAGTTTTTTTCGTGCCGATTCTTTCCCCTTGCCATCTTCGTCTGTCATGAGCCACGCCGTTTCCCGCTTGCGCGCCCAACGTCTCGCCCGTGCAGTCAAACCCTTTGTCGCACGTGGTTCGCGAGCGGAGCGTTGCCCAGGGTGTCGGGTGATTCCCAGTCATTGCATGTGCGCGTGGCGGCCGCAAGTGACGGCCAAATCGGCGATGTGCCTGGTGATGCATGATGTTGAACCACTGAAACCGAGCAATACCGGTTGGCTGATTGCCGATGTGATTGCTGACACCAGCGCCTTCCCGTGGTCGCGTACGGAAGTCGAACCGGGGTTGCTGGCGCTGATTGCTGACCCGCAGTGGCAGCCCTACATCGTATTTCCAGGTGAGTTTGTCGCGCCGGAGCGTGTAGTGACCGAGGTCAAGCTGGAGGAGGGTAAGCGTCCGCTATTCATTCTGCTGGACGCGACCTGGAGTGAAGCGCGCAAGATGTTCCGCAAGAGTCCTTATCTGGAACACTTGCCGGTACTCAGCCTGGAGCCGGAGCAGCTCTCGCGCTACAAGCTGCGGCGCTCCAAGCGCGACGATCACTTCTGTACCGCTGAAGTGGCTGCTTTATGCCTGGAGCTGGCCGAGGATCAACCGGCCAGTGAAGTGCTGGACGCTTATCTGGATGTGTTCAGCACGCATTATCTGGCGGCGAAGTACCAACAGGCGATCGACCCGGACGACGAAACCCACACGCGTCTGAAACCTTTTCTCTAAGTGATCAGGCAATCACCAGCGCTGGTTTTCTCGGCCAGAGCTGCGCCACCAGCATACCCGTCAGCATCAATGCACAACCGAAATAGCCGCGCAGTTGCAAAGACTCATCGAGCAACCAGGCACCGGCAACGGCTGCGAAGACAGCTTCCAGCGAAAAGATGATCGCCGCGTGTGAGGCGATCGCATCCTTTTGTGCAATTACTTGCAGTGTGTAGCCGATGCCCACTGCAACGATGCCGCCATACAGAATGGCCGGGCCGGCAGCGATAATTGCGCTCCACTGGAAGGTCTCAAAGCAAAACGCCAGTATCAGGCTGACCATTGAGCACATGGCGAATTGCAGGAAGGCCAGACGAATCGGGTCATGACGGCTGGCGAAAACCCCGACCAACACCACATGTCCGCCCCAGACAAAGGCTCCGATGAGCTGTAGCCAGTCCCCCGAGGCGACATGAAAGTTCTCGCCGACGCTGAGCAGAAACATCCCGGCTACCGCCAATATTGCACCGAGCCAGGTGCCCGGCCCCGTCTTGTGGCCAATAATCAGGCCCAATAGTGGCACTACAATGACGTAGAGGCCGGTGATGAAACCGGCATTGGTCACGCTGGTGAATAACAAGCCGACTTGCTGGAGGTTAATCCCGAGGGCCAGCGCCAGGCCCATCAGCCCCCCACCCATCAGCAGTCCGCGAGTAAGCAAAGGCTCTGGTTTGGTGTGATGGCGGTTGCCACGTAACACCAACGGTAGCAGGCAGAGCGAGCCAAGGGCAAAGCGCAGGCCGGAATACAGGTAAGGACCGATATGATCCATCCCGGAGGTTTGTGCGACAAATCCTGATCCCCAGATCATGGCGGTCACGAGCATCAGTACATCGGCACGCAAGACTTGGCTTCGCATGATGGCACTCTTATTAGTTAGCCGATGACTTTGCCGCAAAGCATCCAGCTTGACCACCCCGGCTTCGCTGGGCATGCTTGGCGCCGATTAGGGCGCAACTGAAGTTTTAAACGCCGGTTTTCTGGACTCTTGGCGTTGAACGCGCCTGTGGGTACAGCATTTTTGGCTGCCACCTTGTGTTGCGTTGGCGAGGACTGAATTCATCAGACCTCCCGTAAAAACAGGATCATTTGAAAAATGGCCACATACGAAATCCTGATTGCCGATGACCACCCGTTATTCCGCAGCGCACTGCATCAGGCGGTGACCCTGGGCCTTGGTCCTGAGGTTCGTCTGGTGGAGGTTGCGAGTATTGCGGAGCTGGAAGTCCGGCTGACTGAAAAGGCTGACTGGGATCTGGTACTGCTGGATCTGAACATGCCGGGTGCTTACGGTTTTTCCGGATTGGTGTTGTTGCGCGGCCAGTATCCGCAGATCCCGGTGGTGATGGTTTCGGCACAGGAAGAGGCGTCGATTATGGTGCGTTCCCGTGAATTTGGTGCGAGCGGTTTCATTCCCAAATCCAGTTCACTGGAAGTGATTCAGAAGGCGGTTCGTAGCGTTTTGGACGGCGACGTCTGGTGGCCGCCGCAAGCCTTCGAGGAAATCAGCGTTTCAGCAGAAGCCAAGGCCGCGAGCGCTGGGCTGGCCAGTCTGACCCCCCAGCAGTTCCGCGTACTGACCATGGTCTGTGAGGGTTTACTGAACAAGCAGATTGCCTACGAGCTGAGCGTTTCGGAAGCGACCATCAAAGCCCACGTCACGGCGATATTCCGCAAACTGGGTGTGCGCACCCGGACTCAGGCGGCTTTGCTATTGCAACAACTTGAGTCAATTTCGACTCACTAATAGCCTGTTTTTTCACGCTTTTTTGACTTTCGTTAAACTAGTTTTCCCTCTCATTTTTTCAGTTGCCTACTTTATGTCACCTTTCAAAGGTCAAACCGGTCTTAAACGCATACTCAACGCCGCCGGCTACTCTCTCGACGGCTTGCGTGCTGCCTTTACGGGTGAGGCGGCCTTTCGTCAATTGGTGTTGCTCAACGTCATCCTGATTCCGTTGAGCTTCCTGTTCAACGTCAGCCGCGTTGAGCGGGCGGTGCTAATCGCCGTGTGTCTGCTGGCATTGATTGTCGAGCTGCTCAATTCGGCAGTGGAAGCGGCGATCGACCGGATTTCCCTTGACCTGCACCCCTTGTCGAAAAATGCCAAGGACATGGGTAGCGCCGCCCAGTTCATCGCCTTGAGCATTATCGCCGTGGTGTGGGCGGTGATTCTGATTTAACGGCCGCTTAAGCGATTGTTGGCAGGACTATTTCATCACTGCGCTGCACCCCGGCAGTGAAGGCACGGCACAGTTCGAGAAACTCGCGCATGGCCGAGGTCTGGTACTTCTGTTTGTGCCAGATGAAGTAGAACTGCCGCGCCAGGTCAAGATCCGGCGTTTCTACCGCCACCAGGCTGCCGCGACGGAACGCATCACGCAGTGCAAGTCGCGAAATGCAGCCAATCCCCAGCCCTGATTCCACCGCGCGCTTGATCGCCTCGGTGTGTTCGAGCTCGAGGCGGATGTTCAGCCCGCTGCGGTGATGACGCATGGCCTGGTCGAAGGTCAGGCGGGTTCCCGAGCCTTGTTCGCGCAGAATCCAGGCCTCGTGCGTTAGTTCTTCCATGCTCGCCTGGCCACGCTTGGCCAAGGGGTGCTGGGGGGCGCAAAATACCACCAACTCATCTTCAACCCAGCTTTGCACCTCGATATCCGGGTGGCTGCAATCGCCTTCGATTAGACCCAGATCAATTTCATAGTGGGCAACCTGTTGCACGATATTCGCAGTGTTTTGCACATGGAGCTTCACCTGGCTTTCGGGATGGCGCTGCATGAAGCTGCCGATCAGCAAGGTCGCCAGATAGTTACCGATGGTCAGCGTGGCGCCGACCGCCAGTGAGCCGAAGCCGGACTTGCCGTTGAGCAGGTCCTCGATCTCTTTGGCTTGATCCAGCAGGGCTACGGCCTGTGGCAGCAGTTGTCGGCCCAGAGCATTGAGGCTCAGGCGTTTGCCAGCGCGATCAAAAAGCTGGCAGCTGGATTGGCGCTCAAGCTCGGTGATTGAGGTGCTGGCGGCCGATTGAGAAAGCGCCAGCAAACCCGCAGCACGGGACACGCTTTCCTGCTGGGCGACGGCGACGAATACTTGAAGTTGACGGAGAGTAAATCGCATATCTATATAACCGATAACCCTTATCTTAATAATCCATTTAACAGATATTGTCGCCGCCATTAGAATGTTATGCAATTGCGCTCAGCTCACTTGGCGCAGAGCATGCGCAGACAAATTCCCAGGAGTCCCCGTACATGAGCAACATGAACCACGAGCGTGTCCTCAGTGTTCATCACTGGAACGACACTCTGTTCAGCTTCAAGTGCACCCGCGATCCGGGCCTGCGCTTCGAGAACGGTCAGTTCGTGATGATCGGCCTGCAACAGCCCAACGGCCGCCCGCTTATGCGCGCTTACTCGATTGCCAGCCCGAACTGGGAAGAGCATCTCGAGTTCTTCAGCATCAAGGTTCCAGATGGTCCGCTGACTTCCCAGTTGCAGCACTTGAAGGAAGGCGACGAGATCATTATCAGCAAAAAACCGACTGGCACCCTGGTGCTGGACGATTTGAAGCCTGGTAAGCATTTGTACCTGCTCAGCACCGGTACCGGTCTGGCGCCGTTCATGAGCGTCATCCAGGACCCGGAAACCTACGAGCGTTTCGAAAAAGTGATCCTGTGCCACGGCGTGCGTTACGTCAACGAAGTCGCTTATCGCGAGTTCATTACCGAGCACCTGCCGCAGAACGAATTCTTCGGCGAAGCGCTGCGTGACAAGTTGATCTACTACCCAACCGTGACCCGCGAGCCGTTCGAGAATGAAGGCCGTCTGACTGATCTGATGCGCAGCGGCAAGCTGTTCAGTGATATCGGCCTGCCGCCGATCAACCCGCAGGACGACCGTGCGATGCTGTGCGGTAGCCCGAGCATGCTCGACGAAACCAGCGAAGTGCTCAACAGCTTCGGTCTGAAGGTTTCTCCACGCATGCGTGAACCGGGTGACTACCTGATCGAGCGCGCCTTCGTCGAGAAGTAAGCCTTTTCCTTTGGGATAGGGCTTTTGTGGGAGCGAGCCTGCTCGCGATGGCGATGTATCAGTCGACATTGATGCTGAATGTCTGACTGTAATCGCGAGCAGGCTCGCTCCCACATAAAAGCAAAAGCCCGCGTTGCCTGAGAAGGCAGCGCGGGCTTTTTCGTTTCTGACGATTTATTCGACGGGGATGACTTCCAGCACGCGGATCAGGCCGGGCTCGGGGTAATGCCAGCGCACGTCCAGATCCCAAAACTGTGCGCCATATTCGCGTTCCGCTGTAGGAATCTGGTAAGCCGGGCGTGGGTCTTGGGCCAGACACTGCTCGATCAGCTCCACCAACGGCTCCTGCAGGCGCTGAGCGTGCTCGTGAGCCTGTTGCAGGGCAGAGCCCGTCCAATGCACCGGAATCAGATCTGGCGCGGCGCTGGCGATGCTGTTGGACGCTGTATCGACGATGTCCGCATAAGGCACGTAGGGTTTGATGTCGAGAATCGGTGTGCCATCCAGCAAGTCGATACCGGAGATCCACAGGCGATCGGCTTCGACTTTGTCGAGCTTGACCACTGATTGGCCGATGCCGTTCGGACGATGGGTGGCGCGGGTGGCGAATACGCCCATGGATTTATTACCGCCCAGGCGGGGCGGGCGGACCTTGAGTCGTGGTTTGTCTTCCAGAGCCTGATGGAACAGGAACAGTAACCAGACATGACTGACCTGCTCAAGCCCTTGCACGGCATCGCCCTGATCAAATGGCGCGACCAGCTCCAGAACGCCACGCGCGGCCGGCGCCAGTTGCGGTTGGCGCGGAATGGCGAATTTCTCCTTGAAGCAGGAGCGCACAAAACCGATGGGGGAAACGCTATAGGTCATGGTCTGGGTCGAAGCGGGGTGAGGGCGGGCATCATAACCCGAGCGACCGTTGGATCGGTGGTGACTGACAGATCGCCATCGCGAGCAAGCTCGGCTCCTACAGTTGATCGCGGCGCCCCATGACGGCGGGCTCGCCCTTGATCTTGTAGGAGCCGAGCTTGCTCGCGATAGCCTCACCGCCGATGTCAGAGACTAAACCCACCATCCAGCGGAATGATATTCCCGGTCATGTAAGCCCCGGCGGTGCTCGCCAGGCTGATCGCCAGTGCGGCCATTTCCTCCTCACGGCCCCAGCGCTTCATCGGGATCAGTGCGGTGTCTTCGGCCAGCGCCTGTTCATCGTTGCCGATGTGCTGAGTCATTTTGCTCGGGAAGCGTCCGGGGGCGATGACGTTGACGTTGATGTGTTGGCTGACCAGCTCGCGAGCGAGAATCCGCGACAGTTGATGCAGGGCCGCTTTGCTCGGGCCATAGGCATACGCCTGTTCGCCGAACGAGGAGATCCCGGCCACCGAACCGATATTGATGATCCGCGCCGGGTTCGCCGCTGACCCGGCCTTGCGCAATAGTGGCAAGAACTGCTGGATGCAATTGAATACCGAGGTCACATTCAACTGCATGACCTTTTCCCAGCCTTTGACCGGGTAGCTCTCCAGTGGCGCGCCCCAAGTGGTGCCGGCATTGTTTACCAGAATGTCCAACTGGCTGATCTGTTCACCCAGACGTGCCGCCAGTTGCTGCACACCCTCTTCGTTGGCGAGATTGACGGCCAGGGCGTGGCAGCGGCCCAAGGTGCTCAATTCTTCAGCGGTCTGCTGGCAGGCTTCGGCATCGCGGGCACAGACATACACCGTAGCCCCAGCCTCAACGAAAGCCTTGGCGATCATTTTGCCGATACCACGGGTGCCGCCGGTCACCAGGGCGGTGCGGCCTTGCAGGGAAAAGTAAGGGTGCATGGCGAGTCCTGAGGGCTAAGGGTAAGTGAATACCCTAGTCGTCAGGCGCGAAAAGCGGAGCCATTATTATGCAGCGCAATGAGCAAGCATAAGGTTTCAGGTGGCTGAGAATCGCCACCTGAAACCAGGGCAATCAGGTGCGAACGCGCAGGGTCAGGCCCTTGAGGAAGTTGCGCAGCAATTGATCGCCGCAGGTGCGGTAGTTGGTGTGGCCGAACTTGCGGAACAGTGCGCTCAGCTCAGGCTTGGACACTGGGAACTCGGCGGCCTTGAGGATCGCGTGCATGTCGTCTTCCTTCAGTTCGAAGGCAACCCGCAGTTTCTTCAGAATGATGTTGTTGGTCACCGGAAGCTCAACCGGCAACGGCGGACGGCTTTCGTCCTTGCCGCGCTTGAAGATCACCAGGCCGTCGAGGAAATGCGCCATGACGTCGTCCGGGCAGAACACGAAGCCTTCTTCCTCGTCTTTTTTCAGGTAAGTGAGGACGTCTTCCTTGGTCACTTCCAAACCGCCGAGCTTGATGAGTTCGACGACTTTGTTGTCACTGATGTCGAGCATGTAGCGCACGCTGCGCAGTACATCGTTATGAATCATGTTTGCAGTCCTGATCAATCAGCTGTGAGCGCCGCAGAGAAGCGTGCGGCGTCGAAATGTGTGGCAGCGCAGAGCGTTAGAACTTCTCTTTGCTGGACAGGTAGCGCCATTGGCCAACCGGTACTTTGCCGATGGAGACCCCCCCGATACGGATGCGACGAACGGCAACGACCTTGAGGCCGACGGCTTCGCAGAACAGGGCGATCACGCCCGGTTGTGGGTTTTTCATCGCAAAGCGTAGGCGGTTTTCGTTCTGCCAGCTGGCTTTGACTGCCGGCAGTTCCTTGCCTTTGTAGGTCAGGCCGTGGTTCAGGCGGTTGAGACCGTGGGCGACCATGTCTCCGGAGACCTCGACCACATACTCCTGCTCGATCTTGTTGGAGTCGGCAGTCAGTTTGCGCAGAATCTTCCAATCCTGGGTGAATACCAACAGGCCGCTGGCGTTGGCTTGCAGGTCCGAACTGGCGGTCAGGCGCAGGAAATGCCCCTTGAGCGGACGCTTGCTGTAGCGGTGCTCTTCGCTCAGGGTTTCAGGGCCGATCAATTGCATGGCGCTTTCGGCATTCATACCTGCTGGCGCGTGCAGCAGGATGGTCACCGGCTCCGGTGCAGTAGCCTTGGCTTCGGGATCGAGCTCGACTTTTTGCGTGTCAACTTTGAACTGCGGTTCATCGATGACCTCGCCGTCCACCGTGACCCAGCCGCCCTCGATGAACAGCTCAGCCTCCCGACGGGAACAGCCGACGAGTTCGATGAGGCGTTTGGAGAGACGAATCGGGTCAGTCATGACAGGGGCCGTAACAAAAGAGGGCGCCCATTGTACCTGCCTGGCGCCGGTTAATCGCGGGTCCATTTGAAGACTGTGGTTTTTTCGATCTTTGTTATGTTCAGCTATGCGTTTTTAGCCACGTTGAGCCCTTTGCTGCGCCTGTTTCAAACGCATATGCAGTAACGGATAGGGCTGACCCATGCCATCGTGCTCCGAACGGCCGATCACTTCGAACCCCTGTTTGTAATAGAAGCCCAAGGCCTGCGGGTTCTGTTCATTGACGTCCAGCTCATCGGCATTCAAATGTTCGATGGCGTACCGGAGCAATTGTTTGCCCAGGCCCTGACCACGGTGGCCTGGGTCGATAAAGAGCATTTCGACCTTGCCCGCGGCGATGCCAGCAAAGCCGGTGATGCGCTGGCGATGATCCTTGGTGCAGATCAGCATGACCGCATCCAGGTAACGGGTCAGCACCAGGTTCTTCAGCAGTTCGATGTAGCTGTCCGGCAGGAAATCGTGGGTGGCGCGTACCGAAGCTTCCCAGATCCGGGTGAGCTCCTGATAGTCGCTTTGCTTCGGTGTCTGGATGACCGAGTGATGGCGCATGCCACCTGCTCCTTATACGGGTTGGGGCGTTAATGCCTTGGGCGCTAAATCCTTTTATTGACTGAACAATAGCCGTAAAAAAGCCCCGCATCTTGTCGAGAGAGCGGGGCTTTTCAATTTTTTACACCTTAGCGCTTTTCAGCCCACAGGTCGTACTCGTCGGCGTCGGTCACTCGGCACCAGACTTTGTCGCCTGGTTTGAGATCACTGGCGTCGTCGATGAAGACGTTACCGTCGATTTCCGGAGCGTCGAAGAAGCAGCGGCCAACGGCGCCTTGCTCGTCGACTTCGTCGATCAGTACTTCGATTTCCTTACCGATGCGCAGTTGCAGGCGAGCCGAACTGATGGCCTGTTGGTGCGCCATGAAGCGGTCCCAACGGTCTTGTTTGACGTCGTCTGGCACAACTTCCAGATCCAGATCATTGGCCGGAGCGCCTTCGACTGGCGAGTACTGGAAGCAGCCCACGCGGTCGAGCTGGGCTTCGGTCAGCCAGTTGAGCAGGTACTGGAAGTCTTCTTCGGTTTCGCCGGGGAAACCGACGATGAAGGTCGAGCGGATGATCAGGTCCGGGCAGATGACGCGCCAGTTCTTGATTCGTGCCAGGGTCTTGTCTTCGAAGGCCGGACGTTTCATGGCCTTGAGGACTTTCGGGCTGGCGTGCTGGAACGGGATATCCAAGTACGGCAGGATTTTCCCGGCAGCCATCAACGGGATCAGCTCATCGACGTGCGGATACGGGTAGACGTAGTGCAGGCGAACCCAGACGCCGAGGCTGCTCAAGGCTTCGCAGAGTTCGGTCATGCGGGTTTTTACCGGCGCGCCGTTCCAGAAACCGGTGCGGTATTTGACGTCGACGCCATAGGCGCTGGTGTCCTGGGAAATGACCAGCAGCTCTTTGACGCCAGACTTGACCAGGCGCTGGGCTTCGTCGAGCACATCGCCAACCGGACGGCTGACCAGTTTGCCGCGCATTGAAGGGATGATGCAGAAGCTGCAGCTATGGTTGCAGCCTTCGGAAATTTTCAAGTAAGCGTAGTGGCGCGGGGTCAGCTTGATGCCTTGCGGCGGCACCAGGTCGATCAGCGGGTTGTGATTGAGGTTTGGCGGCACGACCTGGTGTACGGCGTTGACCACTTGCTCGTACTGCTGCGGGCCGGTTACCGCGAGCACGCTCGGGTGAACCTTGCGGATGGCGCTCTCTTCTACGCCCATGCAGCCGGTGACGATGACCTTGCCGTTTTCCTTGATGGCTTCGCCGATCACTTCCAGGGACTCAGCCTTGGCGCTGTCGATAAACCCGCAGGTGTTGACCACCACGACGTCGGCGTCCTGATAGGTGGACACGACTTCGTAGCCTTCCATACGCAGTTGCGTAAGGATGCGCTCGGAGTCGACCAGTGCTTTTGGGCAACCCAGTGAAACGAAGCCGACCTTTGGGGCGGCCGGAGTGGCGGTGGACATAGCTAACCTCGGTGTTTTGTGACGCCTCAAGCCGCTGGCGGCAAGGCGACGGAGGGGCGCTTGGCGCGCCTCTGATCAAAAAGTGCGCAATTCTAGCGATGGGCAGCGCACTTGACCAGCTTTATGCAGGGAAATACGACGAGTGCTGCGCTATGCTTCGCCGCGTTGCGCCATACCGAATTATTACGGACGACAAATCGTCTGTAACGGTAAGAAAAACAGCGCATGCTGCACGGCAAAGCATAGTGCTTCTTTTAAAGAAGTCTGGGTCTGAGTAGTAGGAGTGGTTGATGGGTCAGGCAAGTAGTCAGGCAGTGGGCTCTGGGCATTCCGGGACAAGGCCCTTGGGAATGCTGGTGGCGGCGGTCGGGGTGGTTTATGGCGATATCGGCACCAGCCCCTTGTACACCCTTAAAGAGGTGTTCTCCGGCAGCTATGGGGTGCAAGTCAACCAAGACGGTGTATTCGGGATTCTGGCGCTGATTTTCTGGTCGCTCATCTGGGTGGTCTCGATCAAATACGTGCTGTTTATTCTGCGGGCTGACAACCAGGGCGAGGGTGGGATTATGGCCCTTACTGCGCTGGCCCGGCGTGCGGCGGCGCCCTATCCGCGGTTGCGGGTGGTGCTGGTGATACTCGGCCTGATCGGCGCCTCGCTGTTCTACGGCGACAGCATGATCACCCCGGCGATCTCGGTATTGTCAGCAGTCGAAGGTCTGGAGCTGGCATTCGATGGGCTCGAACGCTGGGTCGTGCCGCTGTCACTGATCGTATTGGTCGCGTTGTTCCTGATCCAGAAGCACGGTACGGACCGTATCGGCAAGATGTTCGGGCCGGTGATGGTGTTGTGGTTCGTGATATTGGGAGTGTTGGGGATTCATGGCATCGTCCAGCATCCCGAAGTGCTCCATGCGCTCAATCCGGCTTGGGGCGTGCGCTTCTTCGTCGTTCATCCGGGCATGGGTGTGGCGATTCTGGGGGCGGTGGTACTGGCCCTGACCGGCGCTGAAGCCTTGTATGCGGACATGGGCCACTTCGGTCGTAAGCCGATCGCTCGCGCCTGGTTCGCCCTCGTGCTGCCGGCGCTGGTGCTGAATTACTTCGGCCAGGGCGCATTGCTGCTGGAAAATCCGGAAGCGGCGCGTAACCCGTTCTACCTGCTGGCGCCGAGTTGGGCGTTGATTCCGTTGGTGATCCTGTCGACTCTGGCCACGGTGATTGCTTCCCAGGCGGTTATTTCCGGCGCGTTCTCCCTGACCCTTCAGGCGATCCAGCTGGGTTACATACCGCGCATGCACATCCAGTACACCTCCAGTGCTGAAAAAGGCCAGATCTACATCGGTGCGGTGAACTGGGCGCTGATGGTCGGGGTGATCCTGCTGGTGATCGGCTTTGAGTCTTCCAGTGCGCTGGCTTCGGCCTACGGCGTGGCGGTGACCGGGACCATGCTAATTACCAGTATCCTGGTCGCGGCGGTGATGCTGTTGCTGTGGAAATGGCCGCCGATCCTGACGGTACCGATCCTGATCGGCTTCCTGCTGGTGGACGGCTTGTTCTTCGCCGCCAACGTGCCGAAAATCGTTCAGGGCGGTGCCTTTCCGGTATTGGCGGGGATTGTGCTGTTCATCCTGATGACCACCTGGAAGCGCGGTAAGCAGTTGCTGGTAGATCGCCTGGACGAAGGTGGACTGCCGTTGCCGATATTTATCAGCAGTATTAGCGTGCAGCCGCCCCATCGCGTGCAAGGTACGGCGGTTTTCCTCACGGCCCGGGCGGATGCCGTACCTCATGCCTTACTGCATAACCTGTTGCATAACCAGGTGCTGCATGAGCAGGTGGTGTTGCTGACTGTGCTGAACGAGGACACCCCGCGAGTTCCTGCGCAACGGCGTTTCGAGGTGGAGTCTTATGGTCAGGGGTTCTTCCGGGTGATCCTGCACTTCGGCTTTATCGATGAACCGGATGTGCCAGAAGCCCTGAAGCTGTGCCATCTCGATGAGCTGGATTTCAGCCCGATGCGCACTACCTACTTCCTCAGTCGCGAGACGGTAATCGCTTCCAAACTCGAAGGCATGGCCCGTTGGCGTGAAGCGTTGTTCGCTTTCATGCTGAAGAACGCAAACGGTAACCTGCGGTTCTTCAAGTTGCCGGTGAACCGGGTGATTGAACTGGGTACTCAGGTCGAAATGTAAGCAATATGAAAAAGCCCCCGTTGCCTTGCGGCAGCGGGGGCTTTTTTGTAGGTGACGCTCAGATCACTGTTCAGCGACCTTGGTCTTGCCCTGGCGCTTCTCGATTGCATCGACCAGGCGTTGAGCCAGGGCCGGGTAGTTCTCGTCGAAGTGGTGACCACCGGGCAGCTTCATGGCCTCACCGACTGCGGTCTTCTCGGTGCAACCGCTTTCGTCGACTTCTTCTGCGCCATAGATGCATACGACTTTGTCCGCTGGCAGCTTGGCCATTTCCGGGCCGGTGGCGGCTTCTTTGCCGGCATTGCCCAGCCAGCCTTCGACCTGGATTTCGAAACTGCCGGTGCGAGCGAAGGCCAGCAGGATAATGGCGTCGACCCTTTGCTGCTCGGCTTCTGGCAGGCGGTTGTAGATGGCCGGCAATACGTCGGCGCCAAAGGAGTAGCCGGTCAGCACGAAGCGTTTGGTGCCCCATTTCTGCCGATAGTGCTGCATCAGTTCGGCGAGGTCGGTGGCGCTTTGCTCCGGGCTCTTGTGTTGCCAGTAGTAGCGCAGGGTATCGATGCCGACCACGGGGTAGCCGATCTTGGCCATTTCGCCGGCTACATCACGGTCCAGGTCGCGCCAGCCGCCGTCGCCCGACAGGAACAGGGTTACCGTGTCTTTGGCCTGGCCGGCGGGTACTTCGACCACCGGGATGTTCAGGCCACCATTCCCCTTGTCGGAACCGACAAGGATCTTGCGCAACTCATTGTTCAAGACTTGCGGCAAGTGGATGTCGTAGTCGCTGATGCTGGTTTCGGCGTTGGGTTGATCGCGGACAAAGCCTGCGCTTGTGTCGTCGGGGTTGTCATTCCAGGCCACCAGCCAGTGACCGTGAGCGGCGGTTTTGGGCAGCAGGTGGGTGCAGCCGGGTTTTTCCAGTGCAAGGTCCACGGACACGGCCTGGGCCTTGTCATTGGTTTGCTCGGATAGCCAGCGCCAGGCCAGGATTGCCCCAGGGCCGATACCGCTGACCAGGGTGGCTGGACCGTTTAGTTGTTTCAGGGCCGACTGCAGTGCGTCCCCCTGCAATGTGCAATCGGCGGGCAGGATCACTTGAACGATCTGCGCAGCGCCACCTTGGCTAAGTGTCAGCAGTTGTTTGTCGTTGAGCTTTTGATCATCCGTCACAGCCACGACCACTTGCGCGCGCGCAGTGGTGCCGGGAATGACGCGAGTCGTTGTCGAGCCATCGGCTTGTGTCAGGTGTTCAAGCGTCGGCTCTGGCGCTGGGCGGTTCCAGAACCAATAGCCGCCACCGAGGAACAGGGCAAGCACCACCAGAGTGGCCAGTAAATACCGCCAGGAGCGTTGAATCATCAGCGTTTCACCAATCCAGTCAAGCCGCCCGCAATCAGGGCGGCGGTATCGGCCAGTGCCACCAGCGGATCAAGTCCGGCGGGCACGGCCATGTAACGGGGTTCCCAGTCAGGCTGGAACTTGTCTTTGAAGCGGCGCAAGCCTTGGAAATTGTAGAGTTGCTCGCCGCGGCTGAACACCATCGAGCCGAGGCGTTGGGTCAGCGGTGCGCCACGACGCGGTTGTAGACCCGACAACGGCACCATGCCCAGGCTAAAACGTGCATATCCATGATTTTTATAATGTTGAATCAGACCGACCATCATGAACTCCATGGTCAGTTTGGGCGCGTCAGGATGGGCGCGCATCAGGTCGAGGCTGGCCAGTTCATGGCCGTAGGTCTCAAGCAGGTTGGAAAACGCCACCGGGCGCCCTTCGAAACGAATAATCGCAACGCGAAAATGCTTGATGTAATCATCGCTGAAACGGCCAAGGGAGAAGCCTTTCTCGCGTACGTTCTTGCCCGTCAGCCAGGCATCGGAGATGGCCTTCAGCTCATCCATTGGTGCGTGACCCGGTTCATGGATTTCCAGCGACAGGCCGTCCCGCGTGCCACGGTTCCAGGTGTAACGCAGGTCCTTCATCTCTTTGCCTTTGGCTTCGAGATCAAAGCGCTGCAGATCGACCCGTGCTTCTTCACCGAGTTTGATTGCGGTCAGACCGATGTCCATGTAGTACGGCAGGTTTTCGGCACGTACTTGATAGAACACTGGCCGGGCGTGATGGAGGTCGCAGAGGTCGCGGAATTGCCAGATCATCTCGGCCCGTTGCTGGGTCGGGCCAATCGGGTCATACAGCGCTACCAGGCTGCGACCGCGACGGGCGTACATCAGGAACGCGTCGTCGTTGGGATGAAACAGCAACGCCTTGTCACCGGTCAAGGCCAGGCCGCCGTCCGGTTGGGTCGAGGCCATGAGAATCTTTACCGCCTTGTCGAGCTCTTCGGCGTTTGGTAGATGGATCACCGGGCGCGCGGTGCGTAGCAGCCAGGTCAACGACACTACCACCAGCAACACCGCAGCGCCGAGTAGCGAGCGCAAGCCGCGCGGAGCATCGGCGTCGAGGGTGAACTGCCACCAGAGTTGATGGCTGTAGGGCACGTCCTGGTAAGCAAACAGCAGCAGCCAGGCCGATGCGCCAAGGACACAGAGGCTGGCGACCAGATAAAGGGGTGAAAACGGTAATTCGGTCAGGCGGCTCGGGCGATAGAACGAGCGCCTGAACACGCTGAGCAGGCAGGCGATCAGTGTCAGAAGGCAGGCTTCTTCCCAATCGAAGCCTTTGAGCAATGAAAGCAGGGCACCCACCAGCAACAACACCATGGTCAGCATCCATGCTGCGGACAGGCGGCGCCGCAGCCCCTGTGCCAGGAGCAGGCACAGTACGCCGATCAGGCTTGCACCAAAATGCGAGGCGTCGATCAAACGGTCCGGGACAAGGAAGTCGATGGCTTCGAGGCGGGTATCGATTTCCGGTGTAGCACCGGAAAACAGCAGGACCATACCGGACAGGAACACCAGTACCGCCAGGATCGGCGCGGCAAGGCCCGAGGCTACTCGCAGCGATTGGCGAGACTGGAACAGCCGTTGTGCTTCGTTGACCAGCAGTAACAGGCAAGCCACCAGCAGCGGCAGAACCACGTAGATCAGGCGATACAGTAGCAGGGCTGCCGCCAGTGGCGCGGCACCGAGTTTGTCGGCGAAGGCCGCCAGCAGAATGGCTTCAAACACCCCGACACCGCCGGGCACATGGCTGAGTACACCGGCAGCCAGCGCCAACAGATAGACCAATATGAAGGCACCGAAGGGTGGCGCTTCAGGCAGTAATAGATAAAGCACGGTGGCGGCAGCGGCCACATCCAGCGCCGTGATCACAAGCTGCAGGAAGGTCAGGCGGCGGCCTGGCAGGCGCAGGGTCCGGCGTCCGACACGGACCAGCAAGTTGTCCGGGAGCGGTTGTTCCGGCAGACGGCGGCGGTAGATGCCTATCGCCAGCATCGCCCCGAGAAGCAGTACGGTGACGGCAATCGCACCCAGCAGGGTTTCGGACAGGTTCAGCGCAGCAGCAGCAGCTGGCAGGTCGCTGAGGGTGGCCAGGGCTGCCAATGGTGGTAGGGCGCAACCCAGCGACAGACTGGCAAACAGTGTCATGTGGGCGACGTCAGAGGCCCCTAGGCCAAAGCGTGCATATAAGCGGTAACGCACCGAACCGCCGGACAGTAGCGAAAGACCAATGGCATTGCCGATAGCGAAAGCGGTGAACCCCCCCAGGGCTAATGTGCGCGGCGGCAATTTCACGCCGGCATAACGGCTGGCTGACCACTCATAGCCCAACAGAATGATGAAGCCAACGATGGTTGCCCCTAATGCACCGAGCAAGGCCGGCTTTGGCACTTCCAGGATTGAGTCATGCAGGGCATACAGATCGAGTTCGCTCAGCAGGTGGCGACAGGCAATCAGCGCGATAGCGAATAACAGCAGAGTGATCGCCAGACCGATGGGTTGACGGTATTTACTCAACAGGTCCAGCCAGCGCAGGCGAGTGGCTGTGATCGGTTGGGTCGCTGTGACGGTGTCTTGTGAATCAGACGAGTTGGCGCGCATCAATCACCTCTTGGATTGTGCGCGACAGGATGGGGGTATCCGGCCAAGTTACCAATCCCTATGGAAAAAATAATTTCGAATATTAACGCGTCTCATCGTAATTCGACGACACGCGCAATCAGTAATAGAGGGTGTTGCCTGCGACTCAGCATAGCCTGCACTGAGGTGATTCCGATTGACGGTCGACAATTCGGCGCATATTGCCAGGTCATTGTTGCGAAAAGACATTTTCGACAGATACAAAAAAGGCCACTCTTTCGAGCAGCCTTTTTTGATGTTTGGTTGCGGGAGCCGGATTTGAACCGACGACCTTCGGGTTATGAGCCCGACGAGCTACCAGACTGCTCCATCCCGCGTCTGTGTGGCGGCATTCTACAGGCGAACGCTTGAGTGTCAACCGTTAATGGTCTACTGGGTCAAATAAGTGCAAATAAGTGGCGAACGGTCGGCTGGGCGGGTTAAGTGCCAGAAGCACAAGGGATTTTCTTTTGTGCTATTTCGGCCGCTGACGTGAGGGGAGGTTGCCAGAGGGTGTGACTGTAAAAGTCGGCGCGCACAAAAAAGGCCACTCTTTCGAGTAGCCTTTTTTGATGTTTGGTTGCGGGAGCCGGATTTGAACCGACGACCTTCGGGTTATGAGCCCGACGAGCTACCAGACTGCTCCATCCCGCGTCTGTGTGTCGGTATTCTACAGCGGATCGCTGGGTTGTCAATGTGTAACCTTAAAAAACTGTTCCTGTTCAATTGCTTAGCTTATCGAAAGGGGAGGCAGGCAAGCCTTGAGGGCCCGCTACGTAAGGGGTTTGGCTCTATTGATGATCTTGTTGTGATTGATAAAATAAATCTATTGGAGGTTTTTCCTACGTATACAGGCGAAGATTTAAAGCACTGGTGCTATATACAGGTGTCGGTGAGATACTGCCGATTCGTTTCACCTTTACCTCTTTTGTCCTCAATGAACACTGTCTTATATGACGCAGCGCAAAATCATCCACGTCGACTGTGATTGTTTCTATGCCGCTATCGAGATGCGCGACGACCCGCGCCTGGCCAGTAAGCCGCTGGCTGTTGGTGGTTCGGCGGAGCGGCGTGGGGTGATTGCCACCTGTAACTACGAGGCGCGGGCCTACGGGGTGCGCTCGGCCATGTCTTCCCGGCATGCCTTGAAGCTGTGCCCGGATCTGGTGATCGTCAAGCCGCGTATGGATGCTTATAAAGAAGCGTCGAAAGAGATTCAGACGATCTTTCGCGATTACACCGACCTGATCGAGCCGTTATCGCTGGATGAGGCCTACCTCGATGTTTCCGATAGCCCGCACTTCGCCGGTAGCGCCACACGTATTGCGCAAGATATCCGCCGACGTGTCTCCAACCAGTTGCACATCACGGTCTCGGCTGGTGTGGCGCCGAACAAATTTCTCGCCAAGATCGCCAGCGACTGGAAAAAGCCCAACGGCTTGTTTGTGATTACCCCGGATCAGGTCGAGGATTTTGTTTCCGCGTTGCCGGTCAGCAAACTGCATGGGGTGGGGAAAGTTACGGCGGACAAGCTGGGAAGGCTAGGCATCGTCAATTGCCTGGAGCTTCGAGACTGGAGCAAGTTGGCGTTGGTGCGCGAATTTGGCAGTTTTGGTGAGCGACTGTGGGGGCTGGCTCGTGGGATCGATGATCGGCTGGTGCAGAACGATAGCCGGCGTCAGTCCGTCAGTGTCGAGAATACCTATGATGTGGACCTGCCCGATCTGGCCAGCTGCCTGGAAAAGTTACCCGAGTTGCTGGAAATCCTGACCGGTCGCATGGCGAGGATTGACAGCAGTTATCGGCCAGGCAAACCGTTCGTCAAAGTGAAGTTCCATGACTTTACCCAAACCACTCTGGAGCAGACGGGGGCGGGGCGGGATCTGGAGGGGTATCAGCAACTACTGACCCAAGCCTTCAAACGGGGCGCAAAGCCGGTGCGGTTATTGGGGATTGGCGTGCGCTTGCAGGATCTGCGTGGTGGGCACGAGCAGCTGGAGTTGTTTAGTCGTTAGGGTTTATCAGGCGATGAAGGCCTTTGTAGCAGCTGTCGAACGCAGGCTTCGCCAGTTGCGACAGGGGTCGCTTCAGCGTCAATCAAACCCCGGGATCTGCCACCAGTCGCCCGGCATCCTTGGTCAGTGACTTGAGGAATTCACGCTGCAATTCAGGATCGTTGCGGGTCAACTCGATCAGGCTCTGTTCCAGCTCGCTGGCTTCTTCTTCCAGGCCCAACTCCGACAGACGTTTTACCCGGTGTACCCACTGGCTGACTTCGTCATCTTCGAGGTCATCGTAGATCAGGTTGTGAGCTTCCAGCATCTTGCCGCGCAGGGTGCTGCTGATAGCCAGGGTTGAGTCGGAACGCACGTCATCCTGAGTATCTTCGACACTGATCTGCAGCTTGCTGATGTGGTTCAGGTCCTGTTCGGAGAACGGGCTGTCCAGCAAGTTCAGGCGCAGTACGCCGTTACGATCAGTACTCAGCTCAAAGGTTTGATTACCGGCCTTGACCTCAACCGGACGCTCGCTCCACGGCAGGCTCGAATATTCCAGGTGTTTATCACGCTGGGTTTCGTCGATTCTGGCCAGGTTTTGTTGTGCGCGACCATGGGATTGCACGTTCATAAACGGGTTGAGCCCGGCAATGCCGTAGCTGATCCAGTCTTTGGTCACGGTGTCTGGCAGGTTGCCCAAGGCGAACACGTTGACAATATTCGCACCGATACCGGCGACCACCGCCACTGCGCCCAGCGGGATCTCATAGATCTCCCGCCAAGGCTGGTAAGGCGTGTAGCGATCATAGCGACGAGTGACTTCGAACTCGGTGACTTCGAAGGTCTTCTGCTCATGAATTCGCACTCGGCGTTGCGGAAGCTCAAGCACCTTAGGCTCACCGACATCGATCTGCAGGCTGTGCTCGAGCAGTTTGCGCTCGATGCGTTCCTCGTGCTCGCTGCGTTGTGACATCTGATTGGCACAGCCGCTGACCAGCAGGGTGCCGCACAGGGCGGCACCACCGAGGCTTAAGGTGTTTCGCTTGAACATGACTTCTCTTGATCTGGTTTCAGCGACGGATACGGGCTTGGAGGAAGGGCAGTACTTCGGCAACCGGAAGCGCTTGCGCCTCGGCCTCGGTGCGGCTCTTGTATTCCAGGTTGCCTTCGGCGAGGCCGCGGTCACTGACCACGATCCGGTGTGGAATGCCGATCAGTTCCATGTCTGCGAACTTGATGCCCGGGCTGGTTTTCTTGTCACGGTCGTCCAGCAACACTTCGAAACCGGCTGCAGTCAGTTCTGCATACAGCTTGTCGGTGGCTTCGCGAACCTGTTCGGTTTCGTAGCGCAGTGGTACCAGGGCGACCTGGAAGGGGGCCAGGGTGTCGCTCCAGATAATGCCGTTTGCGTCGTTGTTCTGCTCGATGGCCGCGGCCACCACACGGGACACGCCAATGCCGTAGCAGCCCATTTCCAGGGTGACAGGCTTGCCGTTTTCGCCCAGCACTTCGCACTTCATCGCTTTGCTGTACTTGTTGCCCAGCTGGAAAATGTGCCCGACTTCGATGCCGCGCTTGATTTCCAGGGTGCCCTTGCCATCCGCGCTTGGGTCGCCGGCCACGACGTTACGCAGGTCGGCCACGGCCGGTACCGGCAGGTCACGCTGCCAGTTCACGCCGAAGTAGTGCTTGTCGTCGATGTTGGCGCCGATGCCGAAGTCGCTCATTAGCTCGACCGAGCGGTCGATGATGATTGGCAGCGGCAGGTTCAGCGGACCGAGGGAGCCGGCACCGGCGCCAATGGCGTCGCGCAGTTCGGCTTCGGACGCCATCACCAGCGGGCTGGCAACGCCTGGCTGGTTGGCGGCCTTGATTTCGTTGAGCTCGTGGTCACCGCGAATGATCAGTGCGATCAGCTTGCCGGCTTCTTCAGCGTGAACCACCAGGGTCTTGATGGTCTTCTCGATCGGCAGGTTGAAGCCTTCGACCAGTTGCGCGATGGTCTTGGCGTTCGGCGTGTCGACCAGGCGCAGCTCTTCCGCTGGTGCTGCACGGGAAGTTTCCCGCGGCACGGCTTCGGCTTTCTCGATGTTTGCCGCGTAGTCGGAACCGTTGCTGAAGACGATGTCGTCTTCGCCGGATTCGGCCAGCACGTGGAACTCGTGGGACCCGGCGCCGCCGATGGAGCCGTTATCGGCTTCGACCGCACGGAACTTCAGGCCCAGACGGGTGAAGACGTTGCAGTACGCCTGGTACATGCGGTCGTAAGTGACCTGCAGCGAAGGCTGGTCGGCATGGAAGGAGTAGGCGTCCTTCATGATGAATTCGCGGCCGCGCATCAGGCCGAAGCGTGGGCGGATTTCGTCACGGAATTTGGTCTGGATCTGATACAGGTTGATCGGCAGCTGTTTGTAGCTGCTCAACTCGTTGCGCATCAGGTCGGTGATCACTTCTTCGTGGGTCGGACCGGCGCAGAAGTCGCGACCGTGGCGATCCTTGAAGCGCAGCAATTCCGGGCCGTATTCTTCCCAGCGACCGGATTCCTGCCACAGCTCAGCCGGTTGCGTGCTCGGCATCAACACTTCAAGAGACCCTGCGGCGTTCATTTCTTCACGAACGATGGCTTCGACCTTGCGCATCACTCGCAAGCCCATCGGCAGCCAGGTGTACAGGCCAGAGGCGAGTTTGCGGATCATGCCGGCGCGCAGCATCAGCTGATGGCTGATGACGACCGCATCGGAAGGCGTTTCTTTCTGTGTGGCGAGCAAATATTGACTGGTGCGCATGGTTGGCCGTTGTCGGTTGCTGATGACTAGAAATGATGGAGCATTGTACGGGCGAGATCTGTTTGCGTACAGGTTTGCAGCCGGGCGTGCCGGGGTAGGGTGGCGAAAGCCAGCAACCCCGGGGGTTCCTAAGATTCTTTGCTGATTTCGTTGATTTCGCTGACTTTGCTAGTTTCGCTGGCTGGGCTGGCTGGGCTGACTTCGCTAGCCGCTGCGGCGTTCACGCGGGCGCGGCGGGTTTCCTGAAACCAATGCAAGGCGATCAGTAATACGGTCGGAATACCCAGCAGGGCGGTGATCAGGAAAAAGTGGTGATAACCGAACTTCTCCACCATCACTCCGGAGTAGCCGCCAATCAGGCGTGGCAGCAAGAGCATGATTGAGCTGAGCAGGGCGTACTGAGTGGCGGAGAATTTCAGGTTGGTCAGGCTCGACAGGTAAGCGACAAATGCTGAGGTGGCCATGCCTGAACTGAAGTTGTCCAGCGAGATGGTGAAGATCAGCATCTGCAGGTTGGCGCCCATGTCGGCGAGCATCAAGAACAGCAGGTTGGTGGCTGCCGAAGCTACGCCGCCGATGAGCAGGATCGGCAGAATCCCGAAGCGCACGATCAGCAAACCGCCCATCCCGGCGCCGACCAGGGTCATGATCAGGCCGAAAACCTTGCTGACTCCGGCGATCTGATCTTTGGTGAACCCCAGGTCGATGTAGAACACGTTGGCCATTACGCCCATGACCGTGTCGGACATCCGGTAGGTGGCGATCAGCCCCAGTAGCAGGAAGGCCTGCCAGCGGTAGCGCAGGATAAAGTCGTTGACCGGTGTCAGCACCGGCGCCAGACCGCGTCGTCCCACGGCCGAGAGGCACAGACTGGTCAGGATGATGTAGAGGATGGCTCGCAGGAAGGCGCGATCCTCCAAAAGCAAGTCCATCAGGCTGACACCGTTGAACAGCACGCCGGCGAAATCGGTGTTGTAAAGCTGGGTAAACATCGCCGGTACGGAAATCAGCAGCACAATCAGCACAAATACCGACACCAACTGATGCACAAAGCTATAGCGCCCGGCCGAGAGTTGGGTGCGCAGCGGTACGGGTGGTTCACGCATGAGGAGCGTGGTGAGCAGTGCCGGGACCATCAATGCCCCGAACAGGACGTAGGTGCCGGTCCAGGCCGAGTGTTTGTAGTTGAAGCCGGTCGAGCCGAAACCTTCGGCGAAGAACAAGGCTCCGGCAGTTGCCAGCAGTGCTGCGACCCGATAACCAGACATGTAAGCAGCGGCCAGTGCAGCCTGGCGGCTGTCTTCGGCAATTTCCAGGCGATAGGCGTCGATCGCAATATCTTGGGTAGCGGAGGCGAAGGCGACGATCACCGCAATGGCTATCAGCCAGGATAGATGCTTTTGCGGGTCGCAGAAGCCCATGCCGATCAGCCCGAGGATGACCAGTGATTGAGCAAGGACCAGCCAGGAGCGACGACGCCCGAGTTTGCCGAGCAGCGGTAGGCGCCATTGATCGAGCAGCGGCGACCATACCCATTTAAAGGCATAGGCCAAACCGATCAGGCTTGCGTATCCAATGGTTTCACGGGCTACACCAGCTTCGCGCAGCCAGACCGAAAGCGTCGAAAACACCAGCATGTAAGGCATGCCGGCGGCGAAACCAAGCAGCAATAGCACGAGCGTCGAAGGGCTGGCATAGGCGGCGAGTGCGGCGCGCCAGGTTTTAGGGGGCATGGGCTGGAGTCTGCCTCAGATTGCGGAAACAAAGCGCGCACTCTAACCGCTGTGCTCTATCGGACGCCAGCCATGACGCTGAATATCAACACGATTGTTCAGGATACTGATGCCTTCCATGCGTAAACGCGCACGCTGTTCATCCCCAGAAGCGCTTCCAGCTGGCAAGCTAATGCGCCCGCCGGCACCGAGAACGCGGTGCCAGGGCAGTTTGGTATCGCCGGGCAACTGACTCAGTGTGCGGCCCACCCAGCGCGCGGCCCGCCCCAGGCCTGCCAGTTCGGAGAGCTGACCGTAACTCACCACTTTGCCTTCCGGGACTTGGGCCAGGGTCAGATAAAGCGTAGTTCGGCGCATCTGTGCCGGGGTTTCGGTTTCGCTGTTGGGGTCAGTCACGTTGCCGCTTCCTGGTGGAGGTTCTGATGCTCCCTCTAGAGTAAATCTTCAATGAGCGTATGAGAAATGAGCTCAACACAAATACCCGGGGCAGTCCTTGCCAAGGCTTTGCGAAAGGGATAATGCCGCCCCTTTTTCGAAAACCTGAGCTTTGCCATTGTTTATGTTGTCCAGAACCCTGTTGTGCCTTGCCGTTATCAGTGCTTCCACGCCCTTGCTAGCCGATACAGTCTGGTTGAAAAACGGTGACCGCCTGAGTGGCAAGATCAAGGTGTTCGACGGTGGAAAACTGTTGATTCAGACCGAATATGCAGGCCAGATCTCGATTGACTGGAAACAGGTCAAAACGCTGGAGAGTGATCAGGAGTTGCTGGTCAAACAGGATGCCTACACCGGTGAAAAAGCCAAATCACTACGGGCTGCCGAAGATGGCAAGGTGACTCTCGCCAATGGTGATGCGCCGAAAACTGTCGAACTGGCGAGTATTCAGCAGATCATCAAGCCCAAGCCGGTCATCGAAGACATGGTGCGGAAAGGCAATGTCGATATGGCGCTGGATTATCAGCGAGCGGAAAAGAACACCGATGATTACGGCATCGATTTCAAAACCTCCGCCCGTCATGGCAAGTGGCGTCATACCCGCCGAGGGTGAGTACAACCGCGAATTCCAGAACGATGTGGTCACCACTGACAATTGGCGTGCTGAATACGCTCTCGACTGCTTTATCACCGAAAAGTGGTTCCGGGAGGGGCGTTTGACCTACAAACGCGACAAGGTTGAAGAGTTGTCCCGGCAGCGCACGGTCGGTACCGGCCCGGGCTATCAATTCTGGGACGATGAGTTGGGTGCGTTCTCTCTGGGCTCGCTGCTCAACCGTACTGACTATGAGTACAAGGGAGGCGGTGCAGACAACTTCTATTCCCTGGCAATGAAGTGGGATTACAACCGCTACCTGATCGGCAAGACGGTGGAGTTGTTCGCTACGGGGGAGGCCGGCAAGCCGTTGTCGGGTGTGGCGGATTACGCCCTCGATGCGGAAGTCGGGTTGCGTTACAAGGTGACGGAGTGGGCATCGCTCAATCTGAAAGCCGAGCGGGACGTGATCAGTGGCACTGAAAATAGTGACCTCGGCAAGACCCGCTACCCTGCTGGATTTGGTGTGGCCTGGTAACACGGTCGAGTCAGGTTTTTCCATAAAAATGCCCCGCAACTCATCGGTTGCGGGGCATTTTTATGCGCTCTATCTACCCGCCTGTATGCCCTGGATAAGTACATTTTCCTTGCTTGATGCCTATTTGGTATTGGCATTCGCTGAGCAGCCTGCCGTCTCCCATCCAGAAGCGCATCGAGCCATGTGCGACATCGTCAACATAATCGGTGGAGGAGCGCATCTGACCGTTTTCGTGCCAGGTGATGGCGGGGCCCTGTAGTTTGCCGTCCTTGTAAATTCTGTGGTCCTTGAGCTGACCATCTTCGTACCATTCCTTGAAGTCACCCTGGTTCTGGTGCTTTTCGTCCCATTGCCATTGCACGGTTTGTACGCCTTGCTCGTTCCAGCGTGCATAGCTGCGCTGCACTCCGTGCTGATAGAGTTGCTTTTCTTCCACTTTGCCACTGATGAAGTAACTGATCAGCCAACCGTCAGGTTTGCCGTCAAGATCGTTTCGAGTACTCCGTACGGCGCCGTTTTCAAAGTAGTGAGGGCTTGGGCCCTGAGCTTTGCCAGCGACGAAAATAGTGCTGCTCTTTAGCTGTCCGTTAGGGTAGTAACTCAGGGCAGGGCCATCCCACACATCGGCTCGATAGTTGGTTCGGCCTATCAGTGCGCCGTTTTCGTCGTATTCCAGGTATTCGCCATCTGCTCGCTTGCCTTGATGCCATCTATAGGATTCGGCGACCTTGCCGTTCCCGTGATAAGTGGTTTGCCATCCTTCCAGTTCGTCGTTCAGGTAGTTCGCACGTTCAATGACTATGCCGCTTTCGGAGTAGGTCAATGCCTCGCCTTGGCGCAGGCCGGTGGCGTCGTACTGATAGCTTTCGCTGAGTTTTCCGCTTGGGTAATAGGCTTTGGAGGCGAGGACAGGACGACCTGAAACAAAGTCCTTGGTGTTGATGAAATAGTCGCGGCGCAGGATTTGGGTATCAACGTAGAAAACTTGTGCCTTCCATGCCTTGCGTTTGCTGTCGTAGGGCATCGGCATATTCAGGTAGTAAGACGCCAGGCCTTTATCTGTCGGGGCAAAATGCTCATCCAGATAAAGTTTGCCATCCACCAAGGAAGCTGTCAGTTCGCCGCATTCTTCCGGAGTGCAGGGGCGCACCTTCTCGAAAAAAGCTTGTTTGCGTTCGCAGGCCGAAAGTGTAAGTAAAAGCGGGATTTTCTGATCGATCAATTGCTGGACTTCGTCGAGAGCTCGGCGAAATGACTCGTTGGGAATGCCTGCGGATTCCGGGGTGAGGTAAACCTCGTTGCTCCCGCAAGCGTGCGGGGTGGAAAGTGTCAGGCGTACCGCCGCTCTCAGCTGCATCTGGGAGCGGCCCTGAATCTCTGGGCCCTTCGCCAAGTAGGTAGCGCGAGTGTTCATTCCAACGATTACTGTCGGGTGGTCGGGGCGCGACTCTGCGTAGGTGGTGAGTGGAATTGAGAGTATGAGCAGTAGCGTGCTCAGCGATTTCCTGGGGTTGAACTGCATCCTGCTTCTTCCATGTGATTTTCCAAGGGTGCAAATCATATAGAGGTGAAGCCGGGATGAGGTCGGGCAAAAATAACCGGACACAAAAAAGCCCCGCTTTTGAGGGCGGGGCTTTTGCTGTATCAGTACAAGTTAGATAACTTGAACTTCTTCAGCTTGCATGCCTTTCTGGCCGCGGGTAGCGACGAAAGAGACCTGTTGGCCTTCTTTCAGGCTTTTGAAGCCGTCAGATTGGATAGCTTTGAAGTGAACGAACAGGTCGTCACCGGATTGTGGAGTGATGAAGCCGAAGCCTTTTTCATCGTTGAACCACTTAACGGTACCAGTTTGGCGATTAGACATGGTGTATCTCCTTGGACAAAGTTAACTGCGACTCAGGAAAAGCCCTGGCCGAGACTGAGTGCAAAGAGCAGGAAAAATTCTTGGAGATGGTTGGATCGAAATTCAACATATCGTGTAGAGATTCTCAGTGACACAAGCAGCACAGTGGCGCCACCTTAACCCTTTTTCCGGAACGTGCCAATGGTCTTTGTGAAGGTTTCTCTATTTTCGTGACTGACGGTGCAGTGCACAAGCTCCGAGCCTCAACTATTGCGGGGATCAGCGAGAAAAGCGCCCCAGACTTTGAACCCGGCGGCGCGCCCCGGTAAGATGCCGGACAGAATTTTTCCACCTCGCTATTCAGGACACCCGCCATGAGCATCAAATCGGACAAGTGGATTCGCCGCATGGCGCAAGAGCACGGCATGATCGAGCCCTTTGTTGAGCGTCAGGTGCGCGGCGAAGGCGCTGACCGGGTGATCTCCTACGGCGTATCGAGCTACGGCTACGACGTGCGTTGCGCGGATGAATTCAAGGTGTTCACCAACATCAACTCGGCGACCGTTGATCCGAAAAACTTCGATGAGAAGAGCTTCGTCGACGTCAAAAGCGACGTGTGCATCATCCCGCCGAACTCCTTCGCGCTGGCCCGCACCGTTGAGTTCTTCCGTATTCCACGCAATGTACTGACGATCTGCCTGGGCAAAAGCACCTATGCCCGTTGCGGCATCATCGTCAACGTCACCCCGCTCGAGCCAGAGTGGGAAGGCCATGTGACCCTGGAATTCTCCAACACCACAACGCTGCCGGCAAAGATCTACGCCAATGAAGGTGTGGCACAGATGCTGTTCTTCGAGTCCGACGAAGAGTGCGAAGTCTCTTATAAAGACCGTGGCGGCAAGTACCAGGGCCAGCGTGGCGTCACCCTGCCGCGTACCTGATTCAGGCATCTGACGAACAGTTGGAATTCTTGAGCGAGCAGGTACTCTATTGAGAGTACTGCTCCGGTTCGCGCAACGCGGGTCGGGCTATCGCTCAGGAGCACCCTATGAAAATCGATCCGCGAATAAGTGCTGAACTGGCGAGGCTTGAGCCCAATCAGGTCGGGATGCTTGCCTGGTCATTGCTGGCGCATCCGTCGGTCAACATGGCGGGCGGCATTCCTGGTCAGCCCGACCCGGACACCCCGAATGAACAACCTTCCGAACCCGGTGAGCCAACCCTGCCGGATGAACCGCCTCCCGCCCCTGTTGCCTGATGCAAGGCCGTACATTCCTCCCGTAGCAGCTGCCGAGCCTGCGAGGCTGCGTTCGGCTGCGCAGCAGTCGTAAATCCTGCCACCACGGTTAACCTGTAAAACCACAGTGCCTGATTTTACGACTGCTGCGTCCGAACGCGGCCCGAGCCGGACGCAGGCTTCGCCAGCTGCTACGGGCCGCGTAAAGGCGTGATTTGGCGGGTTGGTTATTTCAGGTTTCCGCTGAGAAACTGCTTGAGCCGTTCGCTCTTCGGATTGCCCAGCACTTCATCCGGCGTGCCTTCTTCCTCCACCAGCCCTTGGTGAAGAAACAGCACCTGGCTGGACACCTTGCGAGCGAAGCTCATTTCGTGGGTGACCATGATCATCGTCCGGCCTTCTTCGGCCAGCCCCTGAATGACCTTGAGCACTTCGCCCACCAGTTCCGGGTCGAGGGCTGAGGTTGGTTCGTCGAACAGCATGACTTCCGGTTCCATCGCCAATGCCCGGGCGATGGCCACGCGTTGCTGTTGACCTCCAGAGAGAAACGCCGGGTATTGATCGGCGACCCGGGCCGCCAGGCCGACTTTGTCCAGGTAACGACGGGCACGGTCTTCAGCGTCTTTTTTGCTGCAACCCAGCACCCGACGTGGCGCCATGGTGATGTTTTCCAGCACCGTCATGTGGCTCCAGAGGTTGAAGTGCTGGAACACCATCGCCAGGCGAGTGCGGATTCGTTGCAGTTCCGCCTCATCGGCTACGCGCATGCCATGCCGGTCTTTGATCATGCGGATCGGCTTGTTGTCGAGGCTCATCGCGCCGTCATTGGGCTGTTCGAGAAAGTTGATGCAGCGCAAAAAGGTACTTTTCCCCGAGCCGCTGGCGCCGATCAGACTGATCACGTCGCCGGTCTTGGCTTTGAGCGAAACGCCTTTGAGCACTTCATTGTCGCCGTAGCATTTATGCAGGCCTTCAATGGTCAGTTTGTACATGGGGGCATGCATCCTCAAGGCGAAAGTAGGTAGCCGCTGCGATAGGCTTCGCGGCCAGCGACATGGGCGATTACCATGCCGGCGGTGGCCATGCGCCGCAGCGAGCGGGCGTAAAGCAGCCCGGCGTTGTTGCAATGAATGGGGGTGACGCGGTCGTTGATTGGATCGATGACTTCGGCGACCAGTTGCCCTGCCTCAAGGTATTCCCCGGGGAGCGCGGCAAACACCAGCAGACCACCGACGGGCGTCGCAACCGGCTCAACGCCCGCCAGCGGTGTGGCCGGGTAGGGCAGCTCCGGCAGGGGCGCCGCTTCGCCGGCAATGGCGCCGAATCGTGTCAGGTAATCAATCAGTGCCTGACAGTCCAGGCTGGCCAGCCCGTGATTGACGTCACCCTGACCGCGCAGCTCGACGGTGACCGAAAAACTGCCCAGCGGAATCTCGAAACACTCACCGAAGCGCTCTTTCAACTGCCACCAGAGCAAGGTGAAACATTCATCGAAGGACTGTCCGCCCGAATCGGTGGCCAGCAGGCTGGCCTCGGCACCGATATAGCGCGCCAAAGGTTCGACCTGCGGCCAGGCTTCAGGGGTGGTGTACAGGTGGGCGACGGCTTCGAAATCGCAATGCAGGTCCAGCACCATGTCGGCATCGCAAGCCAGCCGTTGCAGGGTCAGGCGTTGGGATTGCAGTTGAGTGTTGGCCGTTTGCCGGGCCAACGCGTTGTGCAGACTGGTGCGAATCAGCTTGAGGTTATGTTGAGGATCATCGCTGAGCTGACCTTCGATTTGGTTACCGACCTCTTCACTCAGGTCGACGAACCAACGATTGAAGTTCTGCCCGCTTTCCAGCTCGTAGCGGCCCAACGGTACGTCCATCAGCACTTGTTCCAGGCCGACCGGATTGGCCACTGGCACCAGCACGATCTCACTGCGCAGACGGCCTTGAGCCTCCAGCTCGGCCAGGCGCAGCTTGAGGTGCCAGGCCACCAGCATGCCTGGCAATTCGTCCGCGTGCAGTGACGATTGAATGTAGATCTTGCTTTCGGCCTGCTGCGGGCCGAAGTGGAAACTGTGAATGTGTCGTGCAGTGCCCGGTAGCGGGGCAAGTAAGTCATGAATCTGATGGCGCATCTCTTGTTTCCTGAAGCAGAAGTCCTAGTGGGTCGGCCCGAGGAAGGCCAGCCATCGACGTTCGGCGAGGCGGAACAAACCGACCAGCGCAAAGGTGACGGTCAGGTAGATCAGCGCGGCAATGCCGAACGATTGGAAGGTCAAAAAGGTCGCTGAGTTGGCATCCCGTGCGACTTTCAATACATCCGGGATGGTCGCGGTAAAGGCCACGGTGGTCGAGTGCAGCATCAGGATCACTTCGTTGCTGTAGTACGGCAGCGAACGGCGCAGGGCCGAGGGCATGATCACATAGGCATACAATTTCCAGCCGGTCAGACCATAGGCTTTTGCCGCTTCGACTTCACCGTGGGCCATGCTGCGAATCGCCCCGGCAAAAATTTCCGTGGTGTAGGCGCAGGTGTTCAGGGCGAAGGCCAGGATGGTGCAATTCATCGCATCGCGAAAGAACGCGTCGAGCACTGGCTGCGCGCGCACTGCGGCGAGGCTGTAGATCCCGGTGTAGCAGATCAGCAACTGGATATAGAGCGGCGTACCACGGAACAGGTAGGTGTAGAACTGCACCGGCCAGCGTACGTAAAGCTTGGGTGAAACCCGGGCGATGGACAGTGGGATCGACACCAGAAAACCAATGAAGATCGAGGCGCTGAGCAACCACATCGTCATTGCCAGGCCGGTGATGTGGTAACCGTCGCTATAGAGGAAGGGTCTCCAGTAATCCTGCAGGAGTTCGATCATCGCACGGCCTCCCGGGAGCCCGCCGCATAACGCCGTTCGAGCCAGCGCAGGACGACGTTCGAAGCACTGGTAATCAGCAGATAAATCAGTGCCGCGACTACCAGGAAGTAAAACAGCTGATAGGTGCTTTTGCCGGCGTCCTGAGCGGCCTTGACCAGGTCGGCCAGACCGATGATCGACACCAGTGCGGTGGCCTTGAGCATCACCATCCAGTTATTGCCAATGCCGGGTAGGGCGAAGCGCATCATTTGCGGGAACACCACGAAGCGAAAACGCTGGCCGCGTTTCAAACCGTAGGCTGTTGCGGCTTCCATCTGCCCGCGCGGCACGGCGAGAATCGCGCCGCGGAAGGTCTCAGTGAAGTACGCACCATAAATAAAGCCCAGAGTAATGACCCCGGCGCTGAACGGGTTGATCTCGATGTATTCCCAGTCCAGCGCCACGGTGAGACTGGTCAACCAGGTTTGCAGGCTGTAGAAAATCAGCAGCATCAGCACCAGATCCGGCACCCCGCGAATCAGCGTGGTGTAGCACTGCGCCGGAACACGTAACAGCTTGACGCTTGAAAGCTTGGCACTGGCGCCGATCAGGCCGAGCAGAACGCTCACCAGCAGCGACAACACCGACAATTTGATGGTCATCCAGGTGCCTTGCAACAGCAAGGGGCCGAAACCCTTCAAGCTGAAGGCGGAAAGCCCCAGGGTTTGCAACAGTTCTTCAAACATGGATCCAGCCTTTGACAGTCAGAAAAGCGCCCACCTTTTCAAGGTGGGCGCCGGGCATTATTTGCCGCTGTAGAGATTCAGATCGCCAAAGTGTTTCTTCTGAATGGTGGCGTAAGTGCCATCATCGTGTAACGCTTTGATACCTTTATCGAGTAGGGCCTTGAGGTCTTTGTTACCTTTCGAGATACCTACCGCAGTTTTGGCTGGCAGCAGAGGGTCGTTGACTGGCTTGCTGACTTCGTAGCTAGCACCTTGTGGCGACTTCAGGAAGCCCAGCTGGGCCTGCAACATATCCTGGATCGAGGCATCGAGACGGCCGGAGGTCAAGTCGGTATAGACCTGGTCCTGGTTGGCATAGGCTTGAGTGGTGACGCCAGCCTTGTCCAGCACGGCTTTGGCGTAGGCTTCCTGAATGGTGCCTTGCTCGTAGCCAACCTTTTTACCCTTGAGCGAGGCCACGTCAGAGATGCCGGAGCCTTTCTTGTACACCAGTGCGGTTGGGCCTGAGAACAGCTCGCTGGAGAAGTCGATGACTTTCTCGCGGGCCTCGGTAACGGTCATCGACGAGATCACACCATCGAATTTATTGGCTTTAAGGCCTGGAATCATGCCGTCGAAATCGCTTTCGACCCATTTGCACTTGACCTTCAGTTCGGCGCAGATCGCATTACCCAGATCGATATCGAAGCCCACCAGGCTGCCGTCAGCCGCTTTGGACTCGAACGGTGCGTAGGATGGGTCAACCCCAAAACGCAGTTCTTTATACTCCTTGGCCAGCGCGGAGCCAGCAGCCATGCACAACGCCAGTGCAGAAAGGGTCAGCAATGCTTTTTTCATTATTCAATCCCTAAAAACCAATACGAGCGCTTGTGGCGCAGAATTATTGTTACTGGAAAGCGTAAGACCTAATAAAAGTAGCAATTTCCGAACCATAGTCCCGAACAAGTGTTTTAAAAGGTAGTTTTCGAAAGAGATATTGCTGTGGCGTGCCCGAAAACGGGCATGGATAGATTACTGCACCAAGATAAGGCTTCGGCTCGTTCCCACGTCGGGGCGTCGAACGCGTCTGCGTGGAAATGTAGCCCGTGACACTGCGCGTCACAAGCGCACGCAGAGCGTTAAGTGAGGCATTCCCACGCGCCAGCGTGAGAATGATCACAGGACATAGGCGATTACTTACCCGGCACCAGCGTCAACCGCGTCTTGCCGTAGACCTTTTCAAAATTCTGCGGCTGCATCGGGAAACTCATGTATTGACCCTTGAGCCAAGGATCTATGCCATCGATGTAATGCGGGCTGGCCGGGTTACCGGATTGGCCGGTGCTGTTGAGGCCTATCATCGGTTCTGCCTGACCGAAGTCGACGATGAAGCGCATGGCCGGTATCAACGTGGTATTGAAATCCTGCCCCCAATGGTAAGCGGCAGCGTTCAACGTGGTGTGATCGCCACCCGCGGGCATCGGACCGCGCACGGTTTGGCCGCTGGCGTTTTTCCACTCGTAGCGGTGCAGTTTGCCCCACTGCCAGGCTTTGTGATCGGTGCCCATCTGGCTGTCACCGGCGGTAATCGCCGCCGCAAGGCTGCGGGCGAGGATGGTCGGTTTGTCTTCCTTTTGCGGCGTGCGGGTGTCGTCCCAAAACGGACTGTCCTCGCGACCGAGCAGGTGGTCGGCTTGAGCCGAGTAGGACAGATTGCCGTTGGCGACGAAGGCTTTCCAGGCCGGGCTGGATTCCGGGCCCAATTCGTCAAGGAAGATCTGCTTGGTGCTTTCTTGCAGGAACAGCTCGTAGATCGCCGCATCGGCCGAGGTCGGGCTGAGTTTGCCGTCGAACGCCATCAAGCGGCTGTAGGCCTCGCGGGCCTTGCTACGTTCAGCTTCGGGCAGGGCGTCGATGGCCTGCTTGAGTGGCTGGGACATGCCCGGTGCCTCGAACATCTTCTTCAGCTTGGCGGCGAAGGTGGTGGTCTGGTCGTATTGCATGGCGATCATGCTGCGGGTGTCGTGCTTGCCAACACCTGCCAGTTCGGCGATGCGCTCGCCGCGTTCCGGGTAGTACCAGGAGTTGGACAACTGCATGCCATAGCCATGAGGAATGATCCGTTGGTTGGCGGTGCCGAGCCAGCCTTGAGCCGGGTCCTGGTCATAGGGGTGCAGCATCGGGTCGGCATAACCGTCCCAATCGTAGCGACCTTCCCAGCCCGGCGATGGCAGCAAGCCTTCACCTTCGCGGCGGTTCGGGAAGCGGCCGGTGACTTGCCAGCCGATATTGCTCGCGTCGGCGAACACCATATTCAAGGCGATGGCGCGGATCTCGCGGCTGGCGTCAGAGGCTTTTTCGACATTCTGCGCACGGGACAGATCAAAGAACGCATCCAGGCTCTTGTCGTCCTTGAGGTCCGGCATTTGCAACGCCAGGCCATAACCACTGCTAAGCGTCTCGCCTAGCGCGCTGTTGAGCAGCGGACCGTGGCGGGTTTCGTACACGACTTCGCGAATCGGTCGCTGACCTTTGACGAAGTAGGTTTCGTTACGAACGATAGCCGGCTGCCACTTGCCTCCGACTTCGTAGTAAAGCGCATTACCCTGGCGTTTGAGTTTTTCGAGGAACAGGTCCTGATTGTCGCCCATGACCATGGTCATGCTCCACGCGACCTTGCCGTTGAAACCAGCGACGATGGCCGGGATCCCGGCGACTGACACGCCAGCGGCCTGGTATTTCGGCGCGCGTAGCTGCACGTAATTCCACAGCGACGGCGCGGCCATCGGCAGATGGCTGTCGCTGGCGAGCAGGCTTTTGCCACTGCGGCTGCGTTGTGGCGCAATGGCCCAGTTGTTCGAAGTCGCGACGCTCAGCAGGTTCAGGTCGGAGAGTTGAGCGGTGACTTTGGTGATGTCGGCCAGGCCTGGAATTTGTCCGTTGAGGTTCAGACCCTTGAGCTTTTCGGCTTCGGCGAAGGGCAGCGGTTCATCCGGATAGGACGGGATCAGCCAGGCGAGCTTGTCGGCACCGACTTTCTGCGCCAGTACCAGCGAGGAGATTTCTTCCTGCAGGTTTGCCGATTGGCTGAAGCTCAGCAGGCAAAAGATCAGTGCCGAATCTTCCGGTTTCCAGTATTCGGGCTTGTAGCCAGAGGCGGCCAGGTCAGGCGGCAGCTTGTCGCGGTAGCGGAACAGGTAGGCGTTGACACCGCGCGCGTAGACTTCGAAAAAGCGCTTGAGGCGCGGCGAAGCGGCGTTATAGAGCTCGCCGGCACTTTTCTTTAGATTGACCGCACGCATGAAACGGTCGGCTTCCAGCACGTCGGAGCCGGACATCTCGGCCAGACGGCCCTGAGCCAGCAAGCGCATGGTGACCATCTGGGTGATGCGATCACTGGCGTGCACGTAACCCAGGGTGAACAGCGCGTCGTGGAAACTGTTGCTCTCGATCAGCGGCATGCCCATGGCATTGCGGCGCACCGATACGTTCTGCGCCAACCCTTTGAGTGGCTGCACGCCGGAAGTGGGTGGCAGGGTGTCTTGAGTGTCCCAGGTCTGACAACCGGTCAGACTCAGAGCACCGGCCACTGCTGCGGCAACGCCGAACCGGGGAAGAAAATGTGTGAAGGCTGGCGAGGCCATGGCAAAGCTCCTGCGGGGGTAGTGCTGATAAAGGCGCTACGTTAGTGAGCAGGAGGATGCCGCGCAAGAAGGGGGCGGATCTTATTTCAAGATTTGTCTGATAAACCTTACATCACTCATGAATTGGCATGGAGTTCTCTAGGTGAGGGGTGTCTTTGTGCACGGACAGCAAACTCCGGCGTCAGGTCGTCCTGCTTGCTTTCGATGGCTTGCCTGTTGAAAGAGGTAATGTTGAAGTGCGGGACATTCAATGACCCAGCAAGAGAAAACCCGGCATGGAGCTCAAGGCAAACGCGGCGCTGATCATCATCGACCAACAAAAAGGCATCCTGCACCCCAGGCTCGGTCGCCGGAACAACCCGCAGGCGGAGGAACGTATGCTGGAATTGTTGGGTCATTGGCGTCGAACCGAACGGCCGGTGATTCATGTGCAACACCTCTCACGTTCACCGGACTCGGTGTTCTGGCCACAGCAATCGGGGGTGGAGTTTCAGGCGCGGTTCCAGCCGTTGGCCGGCGAACAGCTGATTCAGAAACAGGTGCCGGATGCGTTTTGCGCTACGGGGCTGGAGACGAGTTTGCGAGAGGCCGGGATCGATCAGTTGATCATCGTCGGTGTGGCGACGAATAACTCGGTGGAATCTACGGCGCGAACGGCCGGAAATCTGGGGTTTGATACCTGGGTTGCGGAGGACGCGTGTTTTACCTTCGACAAGGCGGATTATTTTGGCAACACCCATTTAGCCCAAGAGGTGCATGGGATGTCGCTGGGTAACTTGCACGGCGAGTACGCCACGGTGGTGACGACGGCCGAGATTCTGAAGAAAGGCTGAATCCGGGAGGCGTCAGTGGTACCGAGTCGCCACCATCGCGAGCAAGCTCGCTCCCACACTACATTTGCGCCGCTCACACCATCGTAGGCTGACGCAGATTAAATGTGGGAGCGGGCTTGCTCGCGATGGCGATTCAACAGGCGAAGAAAGTATTCGCCCGGAGCATCAAGCGCCGTGGCACTTCTTGAATTTCTTGCCGTTGCCGCATGGGCAAGGGTCGTTGCGACCGACATCTTTCAGGGCGTTGCGCACTGGTTCCTGGTGGGCGTGGCCGCAATTGGGGCCGTGAACATGGCCATGGTCGTGTTCATGGTGTTCATGGTGTTCTTGATGGTCATGATCGTGGGTGCAGTCAGGGCCATGGACATGAGGTTCTTGGGTCATCGGGGTCACTCCGGAATTAAATCGGCGGGGATTATCACGCCATTGCGCGCCAGGTGCACGTAGTGCGCGATGAATAAACCGGTTTCCAGCTCACCTTCCAGACGATAGGGAATGGGTTGATCGGGTTTTTTCAGCAGTTTCACCAGATCCCGCACCCGGGGCCACAGGTTGGTGCGGATAGGCACCTTGAAATAGGCGCTGCGGTTGGGGCCGACCGTGAACCAATGCTCGTGCTCGCCTTCGGTCAGCAGCATGCTCCCCAGGTGGATGCGGTACTCCAGGCTACGAACGGTCAGGTCGCTGTCGTTGGGGTTGTCGACACGAAAGTGCAGCAGGAATTTCTGCTCCAGCAGTTTGGCCCGGACCACCTCGACCTTGACCAGATACACCTGAGGATCCGGCGTGTCGTCACTAAACCAGGACGCGCAGCCGGAAAGCGTCAGCACCATGAGCAGGGTGAGCAAATGTAATGAGAGCCGTCGGGTGATCATGGTCGTGTTTCTCCCTTGAACCCCAGTCTAGCGCTAGCGCTTAAAAGATCGCAGCCTCCGGCAGCTCCTACAGGATGTACGCCGATCTAACGTAGGCGCTGCCGGAGGCTGCGATCTTTTGGGATCACCTCAAGAGAGAAAATAGCTCGAGCAGCACTTCTTGAATTTCTGACCGCTGGCACAGGGACAGGCGTCGTTGCGCCCGGCCTTGAGCTGCACGGTGGGGTCGATGAAGTACCAGTGGCCGCTGTTCTGCACGAACGAGGAGCGCTCGCGGTGGCTGTGTTCACCCGCGCTGTCGTGCCAGCGCGCGGTGAAGGTCACGAAGGCGTGTTCGGGCTGGCCGCCAAATACCTCGGAGCTCTCCACTTCCAAACCCAGCCAGGTGCTTTGGGCACTCCAGTCACTGATCGATTGACGATCCAGGCTTGCCTGTTGCGCGGGCAGGGTGGTCGCTACCAGATAATCCACCAGGCCCAGCACATAAGCGCTGTAGCGCGAGCGCATCAAGGCTTCGGCGCAGGGAGCCGGATGGCCGGCATGGTAGTGGCCGCAACAAGCGTCCAGCAGATTGCCGCTACCGCAGGGACAAATCGAGGTACTCATCGCATTACCACCAATACTTGCCGAAGTTTTCCGGGTTGGCCCAGAACCGGGCATTTAGCCAGTCGGGCACTTGTTTGTATTCAAGCAGATCGTAGGTAAACAGGGTCAGCTCCTGCTCGTCGCGTTGGAAGCGCTCGCTGGCTTGCAGCGCCAGGGAGAAAAAATCGGTCTCCTGCCAGCCACAAGCCGAAAGATCCGCCAGCACGGCGATACGGCTGGCATTGAGGTTGCGAATCCCGCCAAGCAAGTTCAGGCCATCGCGCTTGGGCAAATGCTCCAGGCAATCGACTGCCAGTGCCAGGTCGAAGCGGCGCGCCGCCAGCTCTGCCGGCAGAGGGCCGGGTGCGGCTTGTGCCACACAAGTGTCCGGGTGCGCCTGCTTGAACGCTTCGAGTGCCGGGAAGTCGCTGGCACCGATCAGCAACAGACGCTGCGGCGCATAGCGATCGAGCAAAGCGGCAAGGGCTTGCTGGGGTGTGCGCGAAGAAATACCTGCGGTCATCGAAGATCCTCAATCAGAACTGCGAAGACTAGCGTGCCCGAACGTCCGGGCCTAGAGCAGGTTTTCGCGAAATACCGGAATCTCCCGTGAATACGGGACGAAACCGGGGTGGCCTATCACTGGCGCAGATTAAAACGTGCGCACTCGGTGAAGGACTACCTGATCAGCTTGGGCGTGCCACGCAGTAGCTTCGTCTCGGTAGTCGGTGCCGGCGAGACTCATCCGGCGGCTACCTTTTCCGTTGAAGAAGAATTTTTACCGCCCTCTGGCTTATCCTTCGTGGAAGTCGGTACTGTGCGTGCAAATAATAATTCTCAACGGGGGAGCGTATGAAGGTGTTTTGGGGGCTGGGGAAGTTTTTGACTTTGCTGTTCTGGTTAGTGGTAGTGGTCAATCTGCTCAACCCGCTAATCAATCCGTTCCATCTATTGGTCAATCTCGCCGGTAGCCTATTGCTGCTGACGCATCTCATGGAGCTGATGCTGCTCAAAGGCAGCCTGAAAGGTCGTGTCCATCCATGGCGTGATCGCTTACAGATTCTGCTGGTTGGTATTTTTCATCTGCAAGCTATCCGGGAGACTAATCATGCGTGAGCTCTGTCTGCTGGCCGCTTTGTGTAGCCCTTTGGCCTATGCCCAGGTGGTAACGGTCGAAACCAATTCCTTGATGCGTTTGCCCAATACCGCCAGTGCCTTGCAACTTGAACGGCTGGAAGTCGCCGATTACGGGACCCTGCTGATTCCCTCCAACGTGACCGAAGTGACGGTCGGCGAACTGCATCTGGGGCGTGAAGCACGAATCGCTATCGTACCCGGTGAGCAAAGTCTGCAATTGAAGGTTAGCCATGCTCAATTGGGCAGCGGCAGTCAGATTACGTCTCGAGGTGCACCGGGTACTTACCTTAAGGCAGCCAAGCCTGGGCGTAACCTCAACCTGCGAATCAACTCGCTGAACGCTCAAGAGTTGTCAGTCGATGCGCGCGGCGGTGCCGGTGGGCCGGGTTATGTCGGTCTGGATGGCGCCAATGGTCAGGCCCCCGGTTGTACCTGGGGTCAGGCCGGTCACGGTGCTGATGGCGATAACGGCGGCGATGGTCATCCCGGGGCTGCCGGTGCGCAAGTACGTGTGGAATTGCCGCGAGACTACCCAGGCGCGCAGATCAAGATCTGGGTCGACGGTGGCGCGGGCGGATTGGCCGGAGCCGCTGGCAAACCAGGCGCTGGCGGCAAGTCCAAAGGCTGTTTCGTTTACCGCGCCAATGGCGGCAAGAGCGGGAAGCCGGGCGCTGAAGGCCAGCCCGGGCCTGCCGGTGATGCGGGATCGGTGACAGTGCAGCGGTTGTAAGCAGATTCAGAAATGTGTGGTGTCTGACAGACCGTCATCGTGGGCAAGGACTAGGCGTCCCTTGCCCACGAGGCGTCAGTCCAGACGCTTCAGAAGCCTGGTCGAGCCGAAGCCACGGCCACCAACAACATGCCCAACAGCAGATTAATCCCCACCAAACGCCGAATCCTCCCTAGAGTCGCAGCCCCCGTCGGCCAATCTTCAGCCAACACCGCTTTACGCAATTCCGGCAGTTGTAATGCCTGAATGCGGATAAACAGCGCCGTCATCACCAGGTACAAACCCATCATCACCTGCACATAACGCGGTGCGGTTTCAAAGCCGTTGAAGCGCAAATGGATCAGGCCAACACCGCTGATCGGCAAAAGCACCACGGCGACCCAGACCCACACAAAAAAACGTTGAAACACTTCTATCCACAGCTTCAACCGCGCCGGGCCTTCGAGTGTCGCCATTGCGGCGGGACGCAGGACCATCCAGGCGAAAAACATGCCGCCAACCCAGACCAGGGCTGCCAGTACATGCAGGGTGTAGACAAGGGCAAAGGGTGTCATTGGGGTACTCCGTTCTGCGCGGGATGAATTAGCGGGTTATGATAGCGGCCGATTCGAACCACTGAAAATTTATCCAGCGTTTTTCGCGCCCGAAGACCATGATCAGCACCGAACTCAAATCCCAGATCCAGGGCGCTTACTCGCGTTTTCTCGAAGCCAAGAGCCTCAAGCCTCGTTACGGCCAACGCCTGATGATCGCCGAAATTGCCAAAGTCCTCGGTGACATCGATACCGATGACGAAGGCCGGCGCAGTGGCGACCCCGCAGTAGTGGCCGTTGAGGCAGGCACCGGTACCGGGAAAACCGTGGCCTACAGCCTGGCCGCGATTCCTGTCGCCAAGGCCGCTGGCAAACGCCTGGTGATCGCCACCGCGACCGTCGCGTTGCAAGAGCAGATCGTCTACAAGGATTTGCCGGACCTGATGCGCAACAGCGGGCTGAACTTCACCTTCGCCCTGGCCAAGGGGCGGGGCCGCTATATGTGCCTGTCCAAGCTCGACATGTTGCTGCAGGAAGGCCATGCGCAAACCGCCACCTCCCAGCTTTTCGAAGAAGAAGGCTTCAAGATCGAGGTCGATGAGGCCAGTCAGAAGCTGTTTACCAGCATGATTGAAAAACTCGCCGGTAATAAATGGGATGGCGACCGCGACAGTTGGTCCACGGCCCTGGAAGACCAGGACTGGGCGCGCCTGACCACCGATCACAGCCAGTGCACCAACCGTCATTGCCCGAACTTTGGCCAGTGCGCCTTTTACAAGGCCCGCGAAGGCATGGGTAAGGTTGACGTGATCGTCACCAACCACGACATGGTGCTGGCCGACCTGGCGCTGGGCGGGGGTGCAGTGCTGCCGGATCCGCGCGACACGCTCTACGTGTTCGACGAAGGTCACCACCTGCCAGATAAGGCCATCGGCCACTTCGCCCATTACACCCGTCTGCGCTCCACGGCTGACTGGCTGGAGCAGACAGCCAAGAATCTCACCAAACTGTTGGCCCAGCATCCGCTGCCTGGCGACTTGGGCAAGTTGATCGAGCAGGTGCCGGAATTGGCGCGCGAGATCAAGGCTCAGCAACAGTTCATGTTCACTGCCTGCGAGCAAGTGGCCGACTTCAAGCCCGGCGAAGACGTGGAAGGCCGCGAACGGCCTCGCCATCGTTTCGTCGGCGGGGTGATCCCCGAGCACATGCGTGAAATGGGCATCGAGCTGAAGAAGGGCTTTTCGCGCCTGACCGACGTCTTCACCCGGCTCACCGAGCTGCTCAAGGAAGGCATGGATGGCGAGGTCAACATTGGCATCGCCAGCAATCAGGCGGAAGAGTGGTATCCGTTGTTCGGCAGTTTGCTGTCTCGATCCCAAGGTAACTGGGAGCTGTGGACCGCCTTCACTGCCGAAGACCCTGAAGACAACCCGCCGATGGCCCGTTGGTTGACCCTGGCCGAAAGCGGCTCGCTGTTCGATATCGAGGTCAACGCCAGCCCGATCCTTGCGGCAGAAATGCTCCGCCGTAACCTGTGGAACGTCGCCTATGGCGCGCTGGTGACGTCGGCCACCTTGACCGCGTTGGGCACTTTCGATCGTTTTCGCATGCGCGCCGGTCTGCCGAAAAAAGCTGTGACGGCGGTGGTGCCAAGCCCCTTCCATCATGCTGACGCTGGTGTGCTACGGGTTCCTGACCTGCGCGCCGACCCTCGGGACGCCCCCGCACACACGGCGGCGATCATTCGCGATCTACCGGGGCTGGTCGAAGGCTCGCGCGGCACCTTGGTGCTGTTCTCATCGCGTAAACAGATGCAGGATGTGTTCGACGGCCTGGACCGCGACTGGCGCAAACAAGTGTTCATTCAAGGCAATCTGTCGAAACAGGAAACCCTGAACAAGCACAAGGCGCGGGTTGATGGCGGCGACTCCAGTGTGCTGTTCGGCCTGGCGAGTTTCGCCGAGGGCGTGGATTTACCCGGCGCCTATTGCGAGCACGTGGTGATCGCCAAGATCCCGTTCTCGGTGCCGGATGATCCGGTCGAAGCGGCGCTGGCCGAATGGATCGAAGCCCGTGGCGGCAATCCGTTCATGGAAATCTCCGTGCCGGACGCCTCGCTGAAGTTGGTCCAGGCCTGCGGGAGGCTGCTGCGTACCGAGGAGGATCGCGGCACCATCACCTTGCTCGATCGGCGCCTGGTCACGCAACGCTACGGTAAAGCCATTCTCAATGCGTTACCGCCGTTCCGTCGCGAAATTTCTTGAGACCCGGTGGGCAAATATGCCCACCGCGTGGTCTACCTCATGTCACCGATTCCACACAGACCGTTCACTGGTCGTTAGGGAGAACCTCGTTCCTATGATTCGCCGTTCGCTGCCCGCTGTTTTTGCTCTGCTGTTCGCCGCGCCGCTACTGGCTGCGCCCGCCGGACAACAGACACTGTTCAACTTTGTCCGCCCTGCCGATGTGGTCAAGGTGGCGACTGAAGATGCCAGCCTGCCGCAGTCTAACGCGGAGCAAACGGCCGAAGGCGAAGTGCTGCGCAGGGTAACCTTCAACCCGGCAACCCAGCCGAGCCTGCGCCTGACGCCACAAACCGGTGTCTGGGACTGGTCGCAGTCGAGCGTTATGAGCTTGCGGATCCAGAGCGCTATGAACTGGGCGCTGACTCTTTACGTGAACATTCAGAGTAACGACGGCAAAACGCTGATCAGCCGCATTGACCTGCCGGCCGGTCCGGCGCAGACCCTGTTGGTGCCATTGCAGGCCAGTACACCGCTGAGCCAAGGCATGAAAGCCGGGCCTCCGATGCCGATGACGGTCGATGGCCAGCGGGTCTTGCTCGCCAGCAGCGAAGGCGAACTGGATCGCAGCCAGGTGGTGTCGGTCACGATATCGATGGATAAGCCGAAAGTGGCGCAGAGCATCATGCTTGAGCGCTTCGGTGTGCAGGACGGCGATGCGGTGGTGAAGGCGGCCTATGGCTCGCTGGTCGATGCTTATGGTCAGTTCACTCGGGCTAAATGGCCGGAGAAAGTCAGCAGCGATGAGCAATTGAAAGCTGCTGCCGGCAAAGAGCAACAGCAGTTGAAAACCTGGCTTGCCGAGCGCGAGCGCTCCTCCCTGGATAAATTCGGTGGTTGGAACAAGGGCCCTGCGTTCAAGGCGAGCGGCTTCTTTCGCACAGAAAAACGTGATGGACGCTGGTATCTGGTGACCCCGGAAGGTCATCCGTTCTATTCCTTGGGGGTCAACACGGTCACCGCCGATACCCACCAGACCTATGTCGCCGGACGTGAATGGATGTTCGGCGCGCTGCCCAAGACCGATGATCCATTGGCCAGCTACTACGGTGAAGGTAATAACCGTGGGGGTAACGGTGCCGACAAGGGCCGTGGTTTCAATGCCGGTCGCTGGTATGACTTCTATGGCGCCAATCTCCAGCGTACTTACGGTCAACCCTGCGCGGCCACCCATGAGACCAAGGCCGGGGTCGCGGCAGCCGCCAAAGCGGATGCCGTAGAAAACACCGCCGAGAAAATCGCTGAGAAACCGGCCGCCGTGCCGTGCGCGGCCCAAACCATTGACGAGAAACGCTGGGCCAGTCACACCCTTGATCGTCTGCAGGCATGGGGTTTCAACACCATCGGCAACTGGAGTGCCCCGGCGCTGGGCCTCAATGATCGCGTGCCCTACACCTTGCCACTGTCGATTGTTGGCGACTACGCCAGTATCAGTACTGGCACCGATTGGTGGGGCGGAATGCCCGACCCGTTCGACCCGCGTTTCGCCATGGCCACCGAACGTGCTGTGGCCATCGCCGCCCGCGACCACCGGGATGATCCGTGGCTGATCGGCTATTTTGCCGACAATGAGCTGGCCTGGGCCGGTCCCGGCGATGATCCGAAATCCCGTTACGCGTTGGCTTACGGCACTTTGCGCATGACCACCGACGTGCCGGCCAAACGTGCGTTCCTCAAGCAGTTGCGCGACAAGTACCGCAACCAGGCAGGTTTGTCGAAAGCCTGGGGCATTGATCTGCCGGCTTGGGAGTTGATGGAAGACCCGGGCTTTGAGCCGCCGCTGCCAAGTCCGGAACACCCGGAAATCGAAGCTGACTTCAAATACTTCCAGAAAGCCTTCGCTGACACCTACTTCAAAACTATTTCCGATTCGCTGAAGTGGCATGCACCGAATCATCTGTTGCTGGGAGGGCGTTATGCCGTCAGCACACCTGAAGCCGTCGAATCCTGTGCGCAGTATTGCGACGTGTTGAGTTTCAACATGTACACGCTGCAACCGCAGGACGGCTATGACTTCGCCAGATTGCGCGATCTGGACAAGCCAGTGCTGATCACCGAGTTCAACTTTGGTTCGCGGGATCGCGGTCCGTTCTGGGGCGGTGTGACGGAACTGAAGAAGGAAGAGGATCGTGGACCGGCTTATGCCAACTTCCTCAAACAAGCTGTGTCCGAGCCATCGATTGTCGGTGTGCACTGGTTCCAGTACCTCGATCAACCGGTGACCGGTCGCCTGCAGGATGGCGAAAACGGCCATTTCGGGTTGGTGGGCATTACCGATTTGCCGTTTCAGGGCTTTGTCGACAGCGTGCGCAAGAGCAACCTGCTGGCGGTCGATCAACTGGGCAAAGAGGCCGAGAAGGCCAAAGCCGATGCCGATAAAGCGGCGTCCCACGAAGGCGAAGGCAGCAAGAAAGGTAATCAGGGCAAGGGCGCGGGGCAGGGCGGGCACACGGGTGGGCATTCGGGTAACGGCCATTAAAGGCTGAGGTCTACCGAAATACCGCGTCATCGTTCATCGCGAGCAAGCCCGCTCCCACATTAGTTCTGCTCTGATCACGCTATTGTGGGCTGACACATATCTCGATGTGGGAGCGGGCTTGCTCGCGATGGCGTCCTGACTGGCACCAGATTTCGGATCCAGCCCGCGCATAGGCGACCGCCCAGCCCAAGCCAGTTCCAAAATCCCTCAAGGGCTGGAACAATGCGTACCACTTTGTAAACGATTGTCTGAAGGAGTTGCGGGTGCAGATTCAGGGTCATTACGAGCTTAAGTTCGAAGCCGTGCGCGAAGCGTTTACTGCACTCTTCGATGATCCCCAGGAGCGCGGTGCCGCGCTGTGCATTCAGATCGGCGGGGAAACCGTGGTCGACCTATGGGCGGGTACCGCGGACAAGGATGGCACTGAGGCTTGGCACAGCGACACCATCGCTAACCTGTTCTCCTGCACCAAGACCTTTACCGCCGTCACCGCGTTGCAATTGGTGGCCGAAGGCAAGTTGCAATTGGATGCACCGGTCGCCAAGTACTGGCCCGAGTTCGCTGCTGCTGGCAAAGAGTCGATCACCCTGCGTCAACTGCTCTGCCATCAAGCTGGCTTGCCGGCGTTGCGCGAGCTGCTAGCGCCCGAAGCCCTTTACAACTGGCAAACCATGGTCGATGCCTTAGCCGCCGAAGCACCTTGGTGGACGCCAGGAGAAGGCCATGGTTATGCGGCGATCACCTACGGCTGGTTGGTCGGTGAGTTGCTGCGTCGCGCTGACGGACGTGGCCCGGGAGAGTCCATAGTGGCGCGGGTTGCGCGGCCGTTGGGGCTGGACTTTCATGTCGGTCTGGCAGATGAAGAATTCCATCGCGTTGCGCATATTGCTCGTGGAAAAGGTAATGTCGGCGACGCCGCGGCTCAGCGCTTGCTACAAGTGACCCTGCGTGAGCCGACGGTTATGACTACGCGGGCCTTCACCAACCCGCCGTCGATCATGACCAGCACCAACAAGCCGGAATGGCGACGTATGCAGCAACCCGCAGCCAATGGCCATGGCAATGCCCGTAGCCTGGCGGGGTTCTACAGCGGTTTGCTCGACGGCAGCCTGCTGGAGGCCGAAATGCTCAACGAATTGACCCGCGAGCACAGCATCGGGCCAGACAAAACATTATTGACCCAGACCCGTTTTGGTCTGGGCTGCATGCTCGATCAACCGGATGTACCCAACGCGACCTACGGCCTCGGGCCACGAGCGTTCGGCCATCCGGGCGCTGGAGGCTCCATCGGTTTTGCTGACCCTGAACACGATGTGGCCTTTGGCTTTGTGACAAATACCCTAGGGCCCTACGTATTGATGGACCCGCGCGCGCAAAAGCTTGTGCGGGTTTTGGCGGATTGCCTGTAAAGGGTTGCTGTATGGCATTTGTTTGATAAAACATGCCTGAAAAGCTGCAGAACGGAACCCTGTGGCTTTTTTAGTTTCAAAGCGTCTGCTTAAACGGGTCGTAGAGACCAACAGCTTTTTATCTCATTTTGTGGATATCCCGATGTCATCGAACAAAACTTTCGCCCTGGCTCTGTGCCTCAGCATTACCGGTTGTGCACAAACCCCACAAAATGATGCAGATGGTGGCCATTGGTGGTCATTCGGTTCAGGTTCCGACAAGGTCGCGAATAAAGACGCTGGCAAGCCAGAAATCAAAACGGTGACAGCTGCGGCTCCAACCCCAGCCACCACCCCGGCAGCTGCTGCGACAGCCGCCAAGACCAAAGCGGCGACAGCAGCGGCTTCAACGCCAGCTACCGCCCCGACGCCAGTCGCCAAGGCTGAGACCGACAGTCACTGGTGGTGGCCGTTTGGCGATCATCCTAAAGAAGTCAGCAAGGCAGAGGTGAAAGACGTCCCGATGCCGGATCCTAAAATCACTCAGGCCTGGCTGGACGATTATGAGCCGCGCCTGCGTGTCGCGATTAAGGACAGTAACCTGCAAGTGGAGCGCCGCGAGAATGTGCTGGTGGTGATTGTTCCCGTTGACGGGGCCTTCAACCCTAAACGTCCTGCCATGTTGTTGCCGGTAACCCTTGGCCCGTTCACCCGGGTCGCCAAACTGGTTGAAGGTGATCCAAAGACCTCCGTACTGGTTCTTGGTCATGGAGATACTACTAGCGCGGCTCCGGAAAGTCAGCAACTGAGCAAGGAACGTGCGCAATCCATTGCGTCGATTTTCAGCCTCAGTGGTTTGCAGCGCGATCGCCTGATGTTGCGTGGCATGGGGGGGCTGATGCCGCGTGCTGCCAATGACAGTGCCCAGGGCCGCGCCTTGAACCGTCGTATGGAAATCGTGCTTACGCAACGCACCACGATGTTGGCGTTGGTGAGCAAGTACAGCCAGCCGACCCCTCCTGCGGCAGAAATGGCGGTTGTGTCGGATGTGAAGCCTGCGGTTCCAGCCGTTGCCGCAAAAAAAGCCGCTACATCGAAATCGAAGAAGTCCGCAGCGTCCAAAAAGGCCGCATCGGCGAAGAAACCAGTCGCCAAGAAAGGATCCGCGAAAAAGGCGGCCCCGGCCAAAGACACTGCCCCGACGAAGGCCGCCACACCGTCTGATCAGACCAAGAACTGATTCTTAAGCAGAAGGAAAGCGCCATGACCCAAAGTCTGGCTGATATGCGCCGCGACTATACCCGCGATGGTTTGACCGAAGCCCAGGCTCCGGTTGAGCCTTTCGCGCTGTTCCATCAGTGGTTCGCTGAGGCGGTGAAAACCGAACAGCCGCCGGTCGAGGCGAACGCGATGACTCTGGCCACCGTCGATCAGGACGGTCGCCCGCATTGCCGTATTCTCCTGCTCAAGGGACTTGATGAGCAGGGCTTTACCTTCTTCACCAACTACGAGAGTGCCAAAGGGCAGCAATTGGTGGCGCGTCCGTTCGCCGCCATGACCTTTTTCTGGCCGACGCTGGAGCGCCAGGTGCGCATCGAGGGGCGGGTGGTCAAGGTCACCCCTGAGGAATCCGATGCGTACTATCAGGTGCGTCCGCTGGGCAGCCGTCTCGGCGCCTGGGCTTCACCGCAGAGTCGGGTGATTGCCGGTCGCGAGGAGCTGGAAGGGTTGCTCAAGACCACAGAACAGCGCTTCAGCGACACTCAACCCCATTGCCCGGAGCATTGGGGCGGTTATCGTTTGTTGCCGGAACGTATCGAGTTCTGGCAAGGTCGTCCGAGTCGCTTGCATGATCGGCTCAACTACCGTTTGCACGGTAGCGATTGGGCACGCGAGCGTCTGGCGCCTTAAACAGTCTACCGGTCGGGATAGGTGGCCTCGGCAGCCTGGAGCCAGCGCGGCAGATCCCGGCGTTTGATTTTCTGCTCCTGGGCGCTGGTCAACTGTTGCAGCATGAAGGCTTTTTTCTGCTCGTCGCCGTTCGCCAGAGCCAACGCCAGGTCGCGATCCATCCAGCGTTTGATCCGCACGTACAGCCACCAGTGGAAGTACAGTCCGGCGACGGTGGTGACGACAATAATGAAGTAATCCATGGAAATCCTTTAGCCAGCGGCGCACGTTTTGAAAATTGACGCTACTGTGTGATGAGTTATCTGGCACGGCTGTACTGTGCCTGAATGAAAACAACTTTATCCGGGCGATGCCGTGACAGGAGTCAAGCTGCGGGGTTTAATGGATACCTGTCCTTTGGAGTTGATGCTATGCGTAAGTCTGTTCTGTTGGTTGCTTCTTTCAGCACGATGGCTATGTTGCTCGGTGGCTGCCAGTCCAGCCTGACCGGTGACTCTTACTCCCGTGACGAAGCGCGTCGTGTACAGACGATTCGCATGGGTACCATCGAATCCTTACGGCCGGTGAAAATCGAAGGCACCAAGACCCCGATCGGCGCTGCCGCCGGTGCGGTCGTTGGTGGTGTTGGCGGTAGTGCCGTCGGCGGCGGTAAAGGCAGCGTCGTAGCCGCGGTGATCGGTGCGGTTGCCGGTGGCCTGCTGGGGTCGGCCACTGAAGAAGGCCTGACCCGTACTCAGGGCGTGGAAATCACCGTTCGCGAAGACGACGGCAGCATGCGTGCCTACGTGCAGCAGGTTCAGGCAAACGAGGTTTTCCGGGTCGGCGAGCGCGTTCGTATCTCGACCGTTGGTGGTACCAGCCGCGTTTCGCACTAAGCGAAAGCGCTTAAAACAAAACCCCGGCCAGGCAACTGGTCGGGGTTTTGTGTTTTCAGCCTTTGAGGCTGTCGGTGCTTATGATTGCAGCGCTGGCTTCTTGCGACTGGCCGCGGCCGTCACGGCATAGCCGATCAACGCCGCAAGTATGGAACCAGTGAGGATGCCCATGCGGTCCATCCCGGCGTAATCGCTACTGCCCGGAATGAACGCCAGCGAGCCGACGAACAGACTCATGGTGAAGCCGATCCCGCAGAGAATCGCCACGCCGAACACCTGGCCCCAGTTCGCCTCGTTTGGCAGTGCCGCAATGCCGATCTTGACCGCCAACCAGGTCAGGCCGAAGACGCCGATGGTTTTACCCAGCAGCAAGCCTGCGGCGATGCCCATCGGTACATGGTGGGTGAAGCTTTCGAGATTAACGCCTGTCAGCGATACCCCAGCGTTGGCGAAAGCGAACAGCGGCAGAATGCCGAAGGCGACCCAGGGGTGCAGTGCGTGTTCCAGGCTCAGCAACGGTGAAGGTTCGGCGTTTTTGGTGCGCAGCGGAATGCAGAACGCCAGAGTCACCCCGGCCAGGGTCGCGTGGACTCCGCTCTTGAGCACGCAGACCCAGAGGATCAGACCGATGATCATGTACGGCCCGAGTTTCACCACCCCGAGTCGGTTCATCGCCACCAGCGCCACCAGACAAGCCGCAGCCAGCATCAGTGAAAGAGTGGACAGTGCGCCCGAGTAGAAGATTGCGATGACGATAATCGCCCCGAGGTCGTCGATGATCGCCAGGGTCATCAGGAACAGCTTTAGAGAGACCGGTACGCGTTTGCCCAACAGGGCCAGTACACCAAGGGCGAAGGCGATGTCGGTGGCCATCGGAATGGCCCAGCCGCCCAGCGCCGCCGGGTTGTCTTTGTTGAGGAACCAGTAGACCAGCGCCGGGACGACCATGCCGCCGATAGCCGCAGCGCCCGGCAGGACGATCTGCGAAGGCTTCGACAGGTGGCCTTCGAGGACTTCGCGTTTGACTTCCAGGCCAATCAGCAGGAAGAACATCGCCATCAGGCCGTCATTGATCCACAGCAGCAAGGGTTTGGCGATTTTCAAGGCGCCGATCTGGGCGACCACAGGTGTGTCCAGCAGGCCGTTATAAAGCCAGGACAGCGGTGAGTTGTTGATGATCAGCGCCAGGGCTGCCGCGGCAATCAATAACAGACCGCTGGCAGCTTCCAACTGAAAGAAACGCGTGAAAGTGCTACGCAGAGGCAAGGTCGCTCTCCATCAATAGTTCAAAAGGTGGGACACCCTAACCCGTACGGTTAGTTGTTAAAACAAAAGTTATATTCTTTTTTGTTATATGCATCGGACAAGGGCTTTGTTGGCTTGGAGCCTAGCAGTTGTGTATCTAATTGAGTCACGACTCTATCTGTGCGGTATGCAGGAAATTTCCTAAGACTGCCCACCGGGCGTCAGCAAGGCCTGGACTGTTACCTGTTGTCACCGCCAGGTTTTCCATGCCCCCGATCATCTAAGCTGGGTGCACTACATCTTCTTTCGCCGTGTATGGTGCGAGACCCAACGAGAAAAGACCATGAGCGACAACCGACAGTGGGCCCGCGAAGCCATCCGGATCATCGAGGCTGACTTTCAACGCAGTGCCGATACTCATTTGATCCCCTTACCACTACCTGGTTTTCCGGGCATTGAGCTGTACTTCAAGGATGAGTCCAGTCACCCCACCGGCAGCCTGAAGCATCGCCTGGCGCGGTCGCTGTTCCTGTATGCGTTGTGTAACGGCTGGCTCAAGCCAGGCGCACCGGTGATCGAGGCGTCCAGTGGTTCGACGGCGATTTCCGAGGCGTATTTCGCGCGACTGCTGGGTTTGCCGTTTATTGCCGTGATGCCTGCCACCACCTCTCAGGAAAAGATCGCGCAAATCGCCTTCTACGGAGGCAAAAGCCATCTGGTGCAGGATCCGACGCAGATCTACGCCGAGTCCGAACGCCTGGCCAGCGAGAGCGGTGGCCACTTCATCGACCAGTTCACCTACGCCGAGCGTGCCACTGACTGGCGGGCGAACAACAACATTGCCGAGTCGATATTTCAGCAATTGCGTTTTGAGCGTTACCCGGAGCCAAGCTGGCTGATTTCAAGCCCGGGCACGGGCGGCACGACGGCGACTCTCGGACGCTATGTGCGTTATCGCCAACACTGCACCCGCGTACTCTGCGCCGATGCCGAGCGTTCGGTGTTTTTCGACTATTACCAGACTGGCGACGCCAGCCTGCGTCTGGACTGCGGTTCGCGAATTGAAGGCATCGGTCGGCCACGGGTCGAGGCGTCGTTCCTGCCAAAGGTCATCGATGCGATGGTCAAAGTGCCAGACGCCTTGTCCCTGGCGGCCATGCATTACCTGGCGCAGCGTCTGGGGAGGCATGTCGGCGGTTCCAGCGGTACCAATCTGATTGGTGCCTTAATGGCTGCGCAACAAATGGTCGAGGCGGGGGAGTCGGGGTCGATCGTTGCGATTCTGTGTGATGGCGGTGAGCGCTATGCGACGACTTACTACGATCAGGATTGGCTGAAGGCTCAGGGGTATGAGTTGAGCGGCTTGATCGACGCGGTTGCAGCGAGTGCCGAGCGTGGTGAAGCGTTGCCGGCCAGCGTGTTGCGCGCCAATATCTGAGATCGCCCAGGCGACACAGATCAAATGTGGGAGCGGGCTTGCTCGCGATAGGGACAACGCGGTCTATCATATAAAGCGTTATCGTTCATCGCGGGCAAGCCCGCTCCCACAGGAATAACGCTTAGGCCTCGATCCCGAGGATATCCCGCGCCACCGCTTCAGCGATCCGGATCCCGTCGACGCCCGCCGACAGAATTCCACCGGCATAGCCTGCGCCTTCGCCGGCCGGGAACAGACCTTTGACGTTCAAGCTCTGCATCGACTCGTTACGGGTGATCCGCAGCGGCGATGAAGTGCGGGTCTCGATCCCGGTCAGCACGGCGTCGTGCAGTGAGTAGCCCTTGATCTGTTTGTCGAACGCCTGCAAGGCTTCACGAATGGCTTCGATGGCATAGTCCGGCAAGGCCAGCGCCAGATCACCCAGGGCCACGCCCGGCTTGTAAGACGGTTCAACGCTACCCAGAACAGTGGACGGCTTGCCGGCGATGAAGTCGCCGACCAGTTGCGCCGGAGCTTCGTAGTTGCTGCCGCCGAGGATGAACGCATGGGACTCCAGGCGCTCCTGCAACTCGATACCGGCCAGCGGGCCACCCGGGTAATCCACCTCAGGGGTGATGCCAACCACGATCCCGGAGTTGGCGTTGCGCTCGTTGCGTGAGTACTGGCTCATGCCGTTGGTAACTACTCGATTCGGCTCGGACGTTGCCGCCACCACCGTACCGCCCGGGCACATGCAGAAGCTGTAGACCGAGCGCCCGTTCTTGGCGTGGTGCACCAGTTTGTAGTCGGCGGCGCCAAGTTTCGGGTGACCGGCGTATTTGCCCAAACGTGCACTGTCGATCAGTGATTGCGGATGCTCAATACGAAAACCCACCGAGAACGGCTTGGCCTCCATGTATACACCGCGGCTGTGAAGCATGCGGAAAGTATCCCGGGCGCTGTGGCCAAGGGCGAGGATCACATGTCGGGAATGGATTTGTTCGCCACTCGCCAGCTCCACGCCAGTGAGCTGGCCGTCTTCGATCAGCACATCGGTAACCCGCTGCTGGAAGCGTATTTCACCGCCCATGGCTTCGATCTGATGACGCATGTTTTCGACCACGCCCGTCAGACGGAACGTGCCGATATGCGGTTTGCTGACGTAGAGGATTTCTTCCGGTGCACCGGCCTTGACGAACTCGTGCAGGACCTTGCGGCCGTGGTGTTTCGGATCCTTGATCTGGCTGTAAAGCTTGCCGTCGGAGAAGGTTCCCGCGCCGCCTTCACCAAATTGCACGTTGGATTCTGGGTTGAGCACGTTTTTGCGCCACAGGCCCCAAGTGTCCTTGGTGCGCTGGCGAACTTCAGTGCCGCGTTCCAGGATAATCGGTTTGAAACCCATCTGCGCCAGCAGTAGCCCGGCGAAAATTCCACACGGGCCGAAGCCCACAACGATCGGCCGCTCGCTTAGGTCCTGCGGGGCCTGGCCAACGACTTTGTAGCTGACATCCGGTGCCGGGTTGACGTTACGGTCATCGGCGAACGTGTGCAGGAGCTTCGCCTCATCGCGTACGTTGAGGTCGATGGTGTAGATGAAGCAGAGTTCGGAAGACTTCTTGCGCGCATCGTAGCTGCGCTTGAACAAGGTGACGTCGAGCAGGTCATCACTGGCGATGCCCAGGCGCTGCACGATGGCAGGCCGCAGGTCTTCTTCGGGATGGTCGATGGGCAGCTTGAGTTCGGTGATTCGTAACATGACAGGATCCGGTATGCGGAGCAGAGGAATGCGCCGGCAGCTTTACACAAACCGGCGATTATAAGCCCCAATGCCTATTTATCGTGAGGGTAAAACAGCAGCTCGTCGAATCAGTCGTCGCGCGAGCCACCGAACGAGGCGCAACCGCGCTGGACCTGGCCGTTGACCCGCAGTTCGGCGCTCATGTGTTGCACGCTGCCGGTGACGTTGTCGACGCAACGCTGGGGCGCCGCCCAGAGTTCGACGTGCTGGCCATTGGCTTCGGTGGCGAGGTTGAAGCGCCCTTCACCCAATTGTTCTTCCAGATAAGGCACCGCCAGAGCGGGCTGGCCTTCGCGCTCCAGGACCATGCCTTTACCGCTGGCCTTGAGGCTCCATTCAGGCTTGTGGCCACTGGCACGCAGGATCATGCGCTTGAACTCCGGGTCATCGCAGGCGGTGTTCGAACGTTCGAGGCGATAGAGTTGCTGCAAATCAACCTGGTCTTCGGTGCCGGCAGTGGCGCTGGTTATCTTGCCTCGCAGGTCGGCGAAAATCTTGCCGGGCTGGTCGGACAGATTCGCTGTTTCCTGTAAGACACTAGTGCCGCCGGTGTCATTCACCACATAGCGACGAGTGCCCTGGCACGGCTGGAACAGCAATTTGCCATCGACTGCGCTGAGTTCGCCCTGCATGCGGGTCAGCCCTGCTTTGGAGACGGTGTCCGGTTGACTGGTAAAAATCTGGCAACCGGTGAACAGCGGCAGCAGGGCAAAAATCGCTATGGAACGGGCAGCACGCATCGAATGGTCTCCTGACAAGTGCCGTCACGGTACTTAGGCGTAGCGCACATCACAAGCCTGGCTTGGCATGATGTCCGATACACCCGCGAATCCGTAGGTATACAGGCTCTTGTAGGGATTACCAAAGGTTCGGACCGCGTTCGGACGATCTTTGTTTTTGCTTATGGGGTGCCTGAAGGTCAAAAGATCGCAGCCTCCGGCAGCTCCTACAGGGTCGATGCACATCCATGAGTCTTGGGCGTACGCGGTCGACGTAGGCGCTGCCGGAGGCTGCGATCTTTTTGAGGCCATTACCCCACGCGATAAGTCTGGCCAGTCTGCAAGCCTTCCACGCTTTTCGCGTAGGCCAGCGCAACGTCGGCGGCCGGAACCGGTTTGAATCCGCGGAAGTACGGTGCGTAGCTGCCCATGGCTTCGACCAGTACGTTGGGGCTTACCGAGTTGATGCGCAGACCACGCGGCAATTCGATAGCCGCTGCGCGGACGAAACTGTCGAGGGCACCGTTGACCATTGCTGCCGAGCTGCCGGTACGAATCGGATCGTGGCTGAGGATGCCGGTGGTGAATGTGAAGGACGCACCGTCATTGGCGAAATCCCGGCCGATCAGCAGTAGGTTGACCTGGCCCATCAGTTTGTCTTGCAGACCCAGGGCGAAGTCTTTTTCGGTCATGTTGGCCAGCGGCACGAAGTTGACGCTGCCGGCGGCACAGATCAGCGCATCGAAGTTGCCGGTCTGTTCGAACAATTTGTGGATTGATGCGCTGTCACTGATGTCGACCTGGAAAACACCGCTCTTACGGCCGATGCGGATGACTTCGTGACGCGGTGCCAGTTCGCGATCAATGGCTGAGCCCACGGTACCGCTGGCGCCAATCAGTAGAATTTTCATCGTGCTGTTCCTCAAAGAGTTGGACGAAGTTTCAGTTTAGTGTGGTTTTTCCCATTGATAAGCGCGCTAATAGGCAACCTTTGGTTTTCAAATGGAAACAATCCATGAGCGAAATGGATGATCTGGCGGCGTTCGCAGTGCTGATCGAGGCGGGTAGTTTTACTCTGGCAGCGCAGCAACTGGGTTGCAGCAAGGGGCAGTTGTCCAAGCGCATCAGCCAGCTGGAGGCACGATTTTCGGTGGTGTTGCTGCAACGCACTACGCGGCGTTTGAGTCTGACGGCGGCGGGCGCAGCGCTGTTGCCGCAAGCTCAGGCCCTGGTGATTCAGGTCGAGCGAGCACGTCAGGCCTTGGCCCGTTTGAAGGACGACATGGCCGGTCCGGTGCGCATGACCGTCCCGGTTTCCCTGGGCGAAACGTTCTTCGATGGTTTATTGCTGGAGTTTTCCCGGCAGTATCCCGAAGTGCAGATCGAGCTGGAGCTGAATAACAGCTACCGGGATTTGTCCCGGGACGGTTTCGATTTGGCGATTCGCTCGGAAGTGGCCAACGACGAGCGACTGGTGGCCAAACCGCTGCTGGCCTGGCACGAGATGACGTGCGCCAGCCCGGCGTACCTTGAACAGTACGGCGAGCCGCAGACGCCAGCGGATCTGGCCGGGCACCGTTGCCTGCTCAATAGTCATTACAGCGGCCGTGAAGAATGGCTCTACCACCAGCAACACGAATTGCTCCGGGTCCGGGTATCCGGGCCGTTTGCCAGTAATCATTACAACCTGCTGAAGAAAGCCGCGCTGGTCGGTGCGGGTATCGCCAGGCTGCCGTCCTATGTGCTGCATAGCGAGTTGGCCGATGGCCGTCTGCGTTGTCTACTTCGCGACTATCAGACCCGCAGCATGCCGATGTACCTGGTGCATCCATATCAGGGTGGCCTGCCCAAGCGTACGCAAGTGCTGGCCGATTACCTGATCGTCTGGTTCAAACGCAGCGGCGAGGCGCTGGATCGGCTGTAGCCGCAACCTGCGGCATCGACTACATGCGATAACGTTTGGCGATCAAGTGATCGATCGACAGGAAGCCCGGGCCTCTGGCCATCAGGTACAACAGGATGGCCGCCCAAGTGCCGTGAGTCGGGTAGGCATCCGGATAGACGAAGGTCTGAATGGTCAGCGTCATGCCCAGTAGCGCCAGCGCCGAGAAGCGGGTGGCGAAGCCGAGCAGAATCAGAAACGGAAAGAAATGCTCGGCGAAGGCCGCCATGTGTGCGGCCAGTTCCGGTGACAACAGCGGGACGTGATATTCGCTCTGGAACAACGGAACGGTGGAATCGGCGAGGCGCGGTATGCCCACTTGGAACGTGCCTTCGATGAGGTCAATGGCAAAACCCTCGACCTTGGTCTGCCCGGACTTCCAGAACACCGCAGCGATGGAGAAGCGCGCGACAAACGCGATCAGGCTGTGGGGAATCATCTCGAACAATTGAATGATGCGTTCAATCAGGTGAGCGACGGGATTTAGCGGCTCATGGCGGGCGTTCATGGCGATACCTTGTCGTGTCGTTGTAAGTGGCTGATGACGTTGTGGCTAATCAACAGTGCCAGGCATTGGCTCAGGTCGAACTCTGGCGCGGCGTCCAGGCTATAGGCCACGGCCTGCTCCAGAGGCCGGCCGTTTTGCAGGCTGCGGACGAACATCGTCGAGCCAATGTCGACGGCGAATACCTCGACCTCCAGACCATTACGCAGAATCAGCGCATTTTGCCCGTGCAGTGGGTCGACGTTGGCCAGCGTTTCGTCTTGCTGGTGCGCAGCCCACAGTGCAACCACGGCATAGGCGGAGTTCAGGGTGCTGACCGAGGGGTGAAGCTGGATGTGTAGTTCGCCAAAGGCTTGCGGGGCTGAGAGAACCGCGGCGATCTGCTCGTGGCTCAAGGTCTGCGCATCGGCTGAGTGATAAGCCTGCACGCGTAGACTTTCCAGCCGGGCGATGTCTGCCAGATAGGGCACGCTGACGGCTGGCGCGAAGCCCTCGATGAAGTCGGCGAAATCGTTGCCATAGTCGTTGAGCAATGGGCCTTGCGGGGGAAACTGTTGGATGTACAACCGGGCCATGGCGCGGAAGAACTCTTCTGCAACCAATTGCAGAACCACCGGGTAGCTGTCGGCCAAGGCGTTGATCAGCGAGCTCTGCACGTTATTGCGATAGACCGCGAAACGGCTGGCCGGATCGGCACCGTTAGCGCTGAACATACCTGACGGGCAGGTCCATTGCGGATCGAGCAGGGCGGCGGCGAACGTCGCTTGAGTGCTCATGGCCGTACCTCTGCACAGCTTAGCCACTCATCCGCCTGACGGGCTTCGGCGTACAGCACGGAAAATGCGGGCAGATGATTATCTCGCTCGATCAGGGTGGCGATCGGGCCAGTGCGCTCCAGAACCCGCAGATACAGTGCCCACACCGCGTTATCAACAGGCGCGCCGTGGTCGTCGATCAGCAATCGGTCGCCGAGGCTGTCGGAGTCTTCGGCAAAACCTGCAAGATGGATCTCGCCTACCGCGTGCAGCGGCAAGGCATCGATATAGGCCAGTGGATCACGCAGATGATTGATGCTCGACACATAGACATTGTTCACGTCGAGCAGCAGGCCACAGCCTGTTCGGCGGATCACTTCACGGATGAATGTCGCTTCATCCATGCTCGAGCGCTGGAATTCCAGGTAAGTGGCCGGATTCTCCAGCAGCATTGGGCGTTTCAGGGTGTTTTGCACCTGATCGATATGCTCACAGACACGGTTCAGCGTCGGCACGTCATAGGCCAGGGGCAGTAGGTCATTGAGGAATATTGGGCCATGGCTGGACCAGGCCAGGTGTTCGGAAAAGGACTGAGGTTGATAGCGCTCGATCAACCGCACGAGCCGTGAAAGGTGTTCGCAATCCAGCGGACCTTCAGCGCCTATCGACAGGCCGACGCCATGCAGTGACAGCGGATACTGTTCGCGGATCAACCCCAGGTAGTGATGAAACGGGCCGCCGGCGACCATGTAGTTTTCAGCGTGAACTTCGAAGAAGCCGAGGTCCGGTTGGCTGCCGAGCACTTCGCGAAAGTGCTCGGTCTTGAGCCCCAGCCCAGCGCGGCGCGGCAGCCCGGACGCCGAAGCCTGAGTGTGGGGATGTACGCTGTGCAGCGATGAAGTGGTCATCATCAACACTCAGGCAGAGAGGGGGGTTACGACTTGGCTTTGTAGGCGGCCAGTTGACCGAAGCCGGTTGGCGAGGTCGGGCTGGCAGTCTTCTCGCAAGTGCCTTTAGGCACCAGCTTGAAGTGGTTGCTCTCATAGTCGACTTTCGAGGTGCCGGCACAGGTGGTGCCAGCACCTGCGGCGCAATCGTTTTTACCTTTCATGGCGACGCCAAAGCATTTTTCCATGTCATCGGCAGCGTGTGCGGTGATCGGCATGGCGGCAATGCTCAGTGCAGAACCAAGGGCCAGAGCGAGGGCTGCGGCGGACAGGGTGCGAGTGGTAGCGGTCATGATGTCTCTCCAGAGTGGATGTGGGTAAGTAAGCGTTTGTGCTTGCTTACCCTAGTAGAGAAACGCCATCCCGATCCGTTACAACCCACTCCGATTTTTTCAAAAATAAACGCGTGCCCCTGGAGCTGGCGCAGCCTGCGATCTTTTGATCTTGATCTTCAGTGGCCCTAAAAGATCGTCCGAACGCGGCCCGAACCTGCGGCAGCTCCTACGCTGACCCTCAAGCATGTGGTTTCCCAGGTCAAAAAAAACGGCCCGCAGGCCGTTTTTATTTTTTGACACGAGTGTTTAGCCGCCTAAATAGGCGTCGCGCACTTTTGGATCGGTCAGCAACTCTTCACCGCTGCCCTGCATCACCACACGACCGTTTTCCAGTACGTAGGCGCGGTCGGCGATCTTCAACGCCTGGTTGGCGTTCTGTTCCACCAGGAACACCGTCACGCCATCGCGGCGCAGCTGTTCGATGATGTCGAAGATCTGTTGAATGATGATCGGCGCCAGACCCAGCGACGGTTCATCGAGCAGCAACAGCTTGGGCTTGCTCATCAGCGCACGGCCGATGGCGAGCATCTGCTGTTCGCCGCCGGACATGGTGCCGCCGCGTTGCATGAAGCGTTCCTTGAGTCGCGGGAACAAGCCCAGGACCTTGTCCATTTGCTCCTGGTAATCGCCCTTGTCGGTGAAGAACCCGCCCATGGCGAGGTTTTCTTCCACGGTCAGACGGGCAAACACCCGACGACCTTCCGGTACCACAGCGATGCTTTTACGCATGATCCGCGCGGAGTCCTGGCCGACCAGTTCTTCGCCCATGTAGCGAATGCTGCCGCTATGGGCTTGCGGCGAACCGCACAGGGTCATCAGCAGGGTGGATTTGCCGGCGCCGTTGGCACCGATCAAGGTCACAATCTCGCCCTGACGGACTTCGACGTTGACGTTATGCAACGCCTGGATCTTGCCGTAGAAGGTGGAAACGTTTTCGAATTGCAGCATTTACGCTTCCCCCAGGTAGGCTTTGATCACTTCAGGATTGTCGCGGATCTGATCCGGCGTGCCGTTGGCCAGAGGCGTGCCCTGGTTGATCACGAAGATGTGGTCGGAGATGCTCATGACCAGTTTCATGTCGTGTTCGATCAGCAGCACGGTTACGCCATGCTCTTCACGCAGGGTGCCGATCAGCGCCTTGAGGTCGTCGGTTTCCCGTGGGTTGAGGCCGGCAGCCGGTTCGTCGAGCATGAGAATACTTGGACGGGTCATCATGCAGCGGGCGATTTCCAGGCGGCGCTGCTGACCATAGGCCAGGGTGCCGGCCGGACGGTTGGCGAACTCCTTGAGGTTGACCTTTTCCAGCCAGAACTCGGCGTATTCCATGGCCTCGCGTTCGCTGCGGCGAAACGCTGGGGTCTTGAACAGACCGGCCAGGAAGTTGGTATTCAGGTGCCGGTGCTGAGCAATCAGCAGGTTTTCCACGGCGGTCATTTCCTTGAACAACCGCACGTTCTGGAAGGTCCGCACCACGCCTTTACCGGCGATCTTGTGGCCGGGCAGGCCTTCGATCGCTTCACCGTTGAGCTGGATGGTGCCGGCGGTGGGTTTGTAGAAGCCGGTCAGGCAGTTGAACACGGTGGTCTTGCCGGCGCCGTTAGGGCCGATCATCGACACCACCTGTTTCTCTTTCACGCTCAGGGCAACGTTATTGACCGCCAACAAACCGCCAAAGCGCATGCTCAAGCCATCTACTTTCAGGATCTCTCTGCTCATTTACGCAGCTCCATGTGAGGACGTTGCATGGGCAGCAGACCTTGTGGGCGCCAGATCATCATCAGCACCATCAAGGCGCCGAACATCAACATGCGGTATTCGCTGAAGTCACGCATCAGTTCGGGCAGCAGGATCATCACGACGGCCGCGAGGACTACGCCCAATTGCGAACCCATGCCGCCCAGTACCACGATGGCGAGGATAGTGGCCGACTCGATGAAGGTGAACGACTCCGGCGTCACCAGACCCTGACGGGCGGCGAAGAAGCTGCCGGCAAAACCGGCGAAGCAGGCACCCAGGGTGAAGGCCGACAGCTTGATGATGGTCGGGTTCAGGCCCAGGGCACGGCAGGCAATTTCGTCTTCACGCAGCGCTTCCCAGGCGCGGCCGATTGGCATGCGCAGCAGACGGTTGATCACGAACAGTGCGAACAGCGCCAGCAACAGCGCCACCAGGTAGAGGAAAACCACCTTGCTGATCGGGTTGTAAGTCAGGCCGAAGAACTCGTGGAAGGTCTGCATGCCTTCGGCGGCCGTTCTATCGAAGCTCAGGCCGAACAGCGTCGGTTTTGGAATGTTGCTGATGCCATTCGGTCCACCCGTGAGGCCGGTCAGGTTACGCAGGAACAGGCGGATGATTTCACCGAAGCCCAACGTCACGATGGCCAGATAGTCACCGCGCAAACGCAGCACCGGGAAGCCCAGCAGGAAGCCGAAGGTCGCCGACATCAAGCCGGCAATTGGCAGGCAGATCCAGAAGCTCAGGCCGTAGTAGTGCGACAGCAGCGCATAGCTGTAGGCGCCCACCGCGTAGAAACCGACGTAGCCCAGGTCGAGCAGACCCGCCAGACCGACCACGATGTTCAGGCCCAGACCGAGCAGCACATAGATCAGAATCAGCGTGGCGATATCCACCGCACCGCGCGAGCCGAAGAACGGCCAGACCAGAGCGACAGCGATCAGCGCCATGACAGCCCAGCGCTGAGTGCTCGGCAGTGTCAGGAATTGGCTTGTGCCGGCCGGGATCAATTTACCTTTAGGCACGGAGCGCATGGCAGCCGTGTATTGCCGGTCGAACAGCACGCGCAGGAACATCAGCACCGAGCAGGCGGTAATGATGATCAGCGTGGAGGTGCTGGCACCTTGCACTTCAAGGTTGATGCCGGCGATGGACAGTTTCAGACCGAGTACCGGATAGGCGACGGCCCAGACCAGCAGGGCGCTGAATAGCGCCTGTTTAAGATTCCTGATCATACTTTCTCAACCTCCGGACGGCCCAACAGGCCGGTTGGCCGGAATAACAACACCAGAACCAGAAGGCCGAAAGCCACCACGTCCTTGTACTGGTCACCGAATATATCGGCGCCGAATGCTTCGGCCACCCCCAGCACCAGACCACCGAGCATGGCGCCCGGAATGCTGCCGATGCCGCCCAGAACCGCCGCGGTAAAGGCCTTGAGGCCCACCAGGAATCCGGCATTCGGGTTGATCACGCCATACTGCATGCTCAGCAGTACAGCCGCCACGGCCGCCAGGGCTGCACCGATGACGAAGGTCAGGGCGATGATGTTGTTGGTGTTGATGCCCAGCAGGTTGGCCATCTTGATGTCTTCGGCACAGGCCCGGCAGGCACGTCCCAGACGTGAACGCGAGATGAACAGGGTAAGGCAGAGCATCACCACCAGGGTCACCACGAACACCAGGATTTGCATGTAGGAGATCAGCACTTCCTGTGCTCCGCCCGAACCGAAGCTAAAGCTGCCCGGAATCAGGTTGGGGATCGATTTGTCCTTGGAGTCCTGCGAGAGCAGTACGGTGTTTTGCAGGAAGATCGACATGCCGATGGCCGAGATCAGCGGGATCAGGCGGTTACTGCCCCGCAGAGGGCGGTAGGCGATCCGTTCAATACTGTAGCCGTAGGCACTGGTTACAACGATGGTCGCCAGGAATGCGGCGGTCATCAACAGTGGCAGAGAATGGATACCTAGCATGGCTAGTCCGGCAAGGACGATGAAGGCCACGTAGGAACCGATCATGTAGACCTCGCCATGGGCGAAGTTAATCATTCCAATGATGCCGTAAACCATCGTATAGCCGATGGCGATCAGGGCATACGTGCTGCCAATGGTCAGACCATTAACCAGCTGTTGGAAAAAGTGATAGATCTCAGGCATTACAGCGCTCCTAAAAACCTGATACGCATTTCACTGGTGGAGTCATTTTCCCGCTCAGGCTCCGTGGATCTGCATCCACTTCGAACGTGAGGTTTGCCAGCGAACCGCTGATGACGGTTTTGAGATTTTCAGGTGGGGAGGCTTCCGGATCACGGAGGCACGGCCCATTACCTCGTAAAACAAAGCCCACGGCATGCCGTGGGCTTTATTGGCAGTCAGTCAGGCAGCGCCTTACTGAGGCGAAACTTCGGTTTTAGGTTTGCCAAAGTGCCACTGGTAGACCACGAACTTGAAGTTCTTCAGGTCGCCCTTCGAGTCGAACGACAGGTCGCCGGTCGGGGTCTTGAAGGTGCCGGCGCGGATAGCGGCGGCCACTTTGGCGGTGTCTTCGCTCTTCGCTGCCTTGATGCCTTCAGCGATCACTTCGACTGCCGAGTAGGCCGGGAACACGAACGGACCGGTCGGGTCCTGCTTCTTGGCGGCGAACGCGTCAACCAGTGCCTTGTTGGCAGGGTCCTGGTCGAAAGACTTCGGCAAGGTCACCAGCAGGCCTTCGGAAGCGTCCTGGGCGATCTGCGAGATGGAGTCGTTGCCGACGCCTTCCGGCCCCATGAACTTGGCGTTCAGGCCTTTTTCCTTGGACTGACGCAGGATCAGGCCCAGTTCCGGGTGGTAGCCGCCGTAGTAGACGAAGTCGACGTTGGCTTGCTTGAGTTTCTGGATGATCGAGGAGAAGTCCTTGTCGCCGGCGTTCAGGCCTTCGAACACGGCAACCTTGACGCCTTTGCTTTCGAGGGTTTTCTTGACGGCAGTGGCGATGCCTTCACCGTATTGCTGTTTGTCGTGCAGAACAGCAACGATTTTCGGTTTTACGTGATCGGCGATGTAGTTACCGGCCGCAGGGCCTTGGGCGCTGTCCAGGCCGATGGTGCGGAACACCATTTTGTAGCCACGGTTAGTGATGTCCGGGCTGGTGGCGGCTGGGGTGATCATGATCACGCCTTCGTCTTCGTAGATGTCGGACGCTGGCTGAGTGGAGCTGGAGCAGAGGTGACCGACCACGAACTTGACGCCGTCGTTGACCACTTTGTTGGCAACGGCTACGGCCTGTTTAGGGTCGCAGGCGTCATCGTATTCTTTGGCTTCGAGCATCTTGCCGTCGACACCGCCCTTGGCGTTGATCTGCTCGATGGCCATTTTAGCGCCGGTGAACTGCATGTCACCGTACTGGGTCACAGGGCCGGTTTTAGGGCCGGCGATACCAATTTTGATGGTGTCAGCTGCGAACGAATGGCTGGCAACCCCGGCCAGAACCATAGCGGCAAACAGTTTGGAAATCTGCTTAGTAGCCTTATTCATAGTGCTCCACTCTTGCTGTTGTAGTTTTTATAGTCCTGGCGGCCAAAGCAGCAGAACCGGATCAGATAGTTTGAGTATCTCTCCGGAAATCCCCCCGGCAACTGTACCGGTACAGTGTAGAGCGCCGGTCAATCGCTTGAAAAGCTGGCTGCTGGGGGCAAAACCCGGGTATGTCGCTTAATTGACAGAAAAAGACAGAATTGCGGCGGGGGTTTTGCCTGAGTTGAGCGGCAATCCTTGGCTTTCCTGAACTTTTCGATCAGTCACTCATTTGCAACTGGGTTTTTCTGCCAGGTCACCGGCGTTATCATTGCGCCGATTTTTTTCCTGGTGAGACCCATGACTCAAGAACCTAGCACCCTCTATGCCAAACTGCTTGGTGAAACCGCATCTATTACCTGGAAGGAGCTTGAACCGTTCTTTGCCAAGGGTGCCCTATTGTGGGTCGAGACCTCGCTGGATTTGATCGCGGTCGCAGAGGCTGTGGCCGAGAACCAGGCTGAGAAAGTGGCTGCCTGGTTGACCAGTGATGTGCTTGCCAAGGTGTCTGCGTCGCGGGCGCAAGATCTTCTGGAACGTGATCCAGAGTTGTGGGCGGTGGTCGTTTCGCCGTGGATTTTGATCCAGGAAAGGGCGCAGGCTTGAATGAGTGCACCAAGTTGGTGCTGTCGTTTAGCAAGTAAAAGTGTGTAGGCGAGTAACCGTGATCAGAGTGATGGCACGGTGCCGTAGAGAAAAGCCCCATTTGATGATGGGTGGCGATAAGCGTGCTCAAAGACGGAACAGTTGGCCGGACATAACGAGGGGCGCTTAATTGTTTCTGAGTATGAGCAACCGACAAAGCAAACCGGTCGCAGCATTCAACACAGACAGTGAGTGTCAGATTGCCTTTAAGGGCTGTATCGATCGGTTGTCGATCAACGTGTGAACGTGCAGTCAAATAGCCGCGCATCGCCAGAATCCCTCAGTCTTTATCTTTGTTTTTATTGGGTCGGACTGTAGAAAAAGCCGGTAAATACTGGCTCTGGGCGGTGAATGGGGCAATGGTCAAAGCCCTCAATCTGGTTGACTGGTTTGGCCAAAGGGCGAGCGAATGCGCCCCTGTAGGAGCAGCCGGTCGACGCTCGATTGCTCGCGATGGACTCAAGGGCGACGCGTTTATTCAGAAAACACGCGTTATTGTTAACGCTCATCGCGAGCAAGCCCCCTCGCCACAGGTTTAGCCCCGTGCGAACTTCAGTTAGCCGTCTTGCCCGTATGGTTATTCAGCGAAATAATCTTGGTCTTGCCGATGCGATGGCGATAGATCTCGCGCAGGTACTTGATGGCTTTTTTCACGCAATCGCGAGACAAACGGATGTCGTTGATCGAGACGAATTTGTCCTTGTCGTTGATCAGTTCACGGTACTTTTTCTCGTACATCGGCTTGATCGCGTACCAGTTGGTATCGAGGATCTTCGCCGGATTTTCGAACTCGTTGAGCAAGTCGTCGATGAGATCTTCGTCGAACTCTTCATTGATGATGAAATCGAGGATCGAGTTGTCCAGCGTGTCATCGAAACGGTACGGATTACGCGCAAAACAACGCTTGATGAAAGCCACGATCAAGGTCAGGAAGTCGTCGGAGAGACACGGGCTCTTGGCAATCAATGTGGTCAGCGACAGGTTGGCCGATGCGCCGATTACCAAGGCATAACGCTTGAGCGTGGTGTTGGGGAACAGGCTGTTGAGATGGGTCTTCAACCGGTTCAGATCCATGTACGACAGTTTGTAGTCCTTGGGCAAGGACACGATCGAGACCACCGATGAGCAGTTCTTGAAGAAGTGCAGATCGTGCAGGGCGGCGGCGTCGTAGCCCGAATTTTTGTACTGCTCCAGCGACGCGCGATAGCGTTTGGATTCGATCGGCAGCAGGCTGATGCCTTCGATGGCCTGGGTTACTTTGTTGAAGTGCGGCAGGTCGATGGAGCGGAAGAACAGGTCGTCGATGTTCAGGCGTTGCGGTTCTTTCTCGAAGACTTTGAACTTGTCGCTCGACGGCGCAGGGGTTTCCGGCACGACAGATTCCGCGTAGGCAATCGCCACTGGGCCAGCCAGGCTCATGAACAGGTCGTTGGCGTCCAGGCGAATGGTTTCACCGATGTCGATGCCCGCACGATGAAAGTAGTTCTGGTCGTAGTCGGTGGTCACGGCTTGAGCGGTGAGAATGTTGAAAATCTGCTGGGATATGTACTGGTTGGCGTGTTTTTCCATGGCATTGACATCAATGTTCTGGATGTTGCCGTCATCGCTTTCCTCGGCGTAACGCATGATGTCGTTGGAGATCAGCATCATCGCGTTCCACGGACGGATCCGTCCCATGACGCTGGCTTCGCTGCTGTCTTCGTTGTCGAAGTTGTAGGAGAAGTCCCACTCTTCCGACAGGTATTTGCAGAGCAAACGACCGGCGTTGATGTGCAGCGCTTCGGACATTTCGCTGCGGTGGTCGGATATGTTCGGCAGTACGCAAATGCCGCTGGTGAAGATCGGCTCGAAAACGAAAGAGTGGCCGCTCTTGCTGTCATGCTCGTCCATCGGTTTGGTGTCGAACGTCTTGTTCATGTACGAGTATTGCTGGGCCAGACCGAACTCCGAGGCCATGCCCGACCCCGTACCGCCGCCGGCGCTGAAGATCGAGAAGTACAGGCGCGACTGGTTGGCCTTGATCCCGCAAGAGTCGATCAGGTAGGAATGGATCATCTTCCAGTCCGGGCTGGAAAAACGCTGGGTGTCCTTGTTGAGGATGATCTTCGCCAGGTACTGGCCGAGGATCGGCGCGTTACCGGCGCCCCCTGCATGGACTTCCGATAGGTCCATGATTTTCATTTTGCTGTAGTCGCGCAGGAAGCCGCTTTTTTCGCCTTTGCGAGAGAAGCGGATGCGCCCGGCAATGTCTTTGTCCAGATCACCCAACATCACCAATGGCTCGACCAAAAATACCGGCTTGGTAGCTTTGTTCGAGCCCAGACGCAGGTTATTGCGGATCCATTGGGCAGGGCTGTAGCCCTTGTCGGTGTACTTCTTTTCCGGGTAGGGGCGGTCTTCGTTGTTGAATTCGTTCAGGTAGAACTTGCGCGCGTTGTACACCAGTTCCGCGACGTCCAGCGCAATGTTCGAACCGCAGCGCCCGAGACCGATCAAGCACACCGACGGAAACTCCTGCTCACTGTGCTGCTCGCCGTCTCCCTCCAGGTGCGGTGCACGCGGGAACACCATGTCGCGCAGGCCATCGAGGTTATCGAGGATGCGATCGGTATTGGTCTCAGTGAAGTACAGGTACTGTTGGCTCGCAAGGGAACGCTGGCTGGTCAATGGCTTCGACCCTGAGGGTTTATCCGGGGATGTCAGCGTCAGTTCGGATATCAAGTTGGCAGGGTTGTTTTTAGAAGTCATTGAGCGCCACGTACTTGGACTGGTCGACTCGGCGACGAGATGTCACCGAGCCATCATTGATTGGGACTTCGCGACTTTACAGTGCGATAAAGGCCCCCGCGATAGGGTTTAACCTTAGGGTTCGCTAGGGGGAATCCTTTCCTGAGTCATGATAAATCGGCCAATATTCGGAGTTCTTTAATTCAGCAGGAGGGATTTATGAGTGCTGCGTTACCTTCTTTAGCGTTTGCCGGCATCGGATTGATGGGCTTGCCAATGTGCCGACGCCTGCTGGCAGCGGGATATCCGCTGACGGTGTGGAACCGCAATCCACAAAAATGCGCGCCGCTGGTCGAGGCTGGAGCGCGGCAAGTGGCCACACCGGCTGAGCTGTGCCAGCAGACCGATGTGGTGATGCTGTGCCTGGCCGATACGGCCGTGGTGCGCGAGGTGGTATTTGGCACGGCTGGCGTGGCGCAGGGTGCCGTAGCCGGAAAACTGCTGGTGGATTTCTCCAGTCTGGAGCCGACTGCTACCCGGGAAATGGCCGCGCAGTTGCTGAGTGAGACGGGCATGAGCTGGCTGGATGCGCCTGTCTCGGGCGGTACGTCGGGGGCCGAGTCGGGCAGCCTGGCGATCATGGTGGGAGGGCAAGCGACGGATGTTGAACGTGTCCGGTCCATTCTCTTGAGTCTGGGCCAGCGGGTTACTCACATGGGCGCTGTGGGTGCGGGCCAAGTGACCAAGGCCTGCAATCAGATGATTGTCGCGTGTAATGCGCTGGTGATCGCTGAGGTAGTGGCTCTGGCAGAGCGTTCAGGTGTCGATGCAAGGTTGATCGCCGAGGCGCTGGCCGGTGGTTTTGCTGACTCTAAACCGCTGCAGATCCTTGCCCCACAAATGGCTGAAAGTCGTTTCGAACCGGTGAAATGGCATGTCCGTACGTTGCTCAAAGACCTGGACACGGCAGTGAAATTTTCCCGCGAGCAGGGCTCGGCAACACCCATCAGCGGACTGGCTGCGCAGCTGATGCGCCTGCATAGTGGTCAAGGCTATCTGGAAAAAGATCCCGCGACGTTAGTCCATCTGTACCGCAAGCGCCGCTCAGAAGATTGATGACTGTCGGGCAGTGGGGTTTACGCTGGTTGATTTCGTTCAGTACGGGGCGCAATTCATCCAGCGGAACCGGACAGCTTAGTAGGTAACCCTGGACGAAATCACAACCGTAATGGTTGAGGAGTTCGTATTGCTGTACGGTTTCGACACCTTCGGTGACCACCTGCAAATGCAGGGTATGGGCCATGCCGATAATGGCCTGGACGATCTCCATGTCCTGGGTTGACTTGGGAATGTCTCGGATGAATGAGCGGTCGATTTTCAAGGTGTTCAGCGGTAGGCGCTGGAGATAGGCCAGCGACGAATAACCGGTGCCGAAGTCGTCGATCGACAGCGAGACACCGAGAGCGCGAATCTGTCGTAGTGGCACTAGAGTATTGGCGATGTTGTCCATCAGGACGTTTTCGGTGACCTCCAGTTCCAGCCGTTGCGGTGCAACGCCGGCGCTTCGCAGCGCACTTTCGATTTCATCGGCGAGCTCTTCGCGCGCCAGGTTGAGGGCCGAACAGTTCACAGCAATTTTCAGCTCTTCACAGCCCTGCCTGGAAAGCTCGCTCAGATCTTCGCAGGCTTTGCGCAGCACCCAATTGTCCAGTTCCGCAATCAGTCCGTTGGCTTCGGCAATGCCGATGAACCGATCGGGCACCAGCAAACCATGCACCGGATGTTGCCAGCGAACCAAGGCTTCAAGCTTGGTGACCTGACCGCTTTTCATATCAAGGATCGGTTGATAATAGAGCATCAGACCGGTTTCATCGCGCAGGGCGTTGCGCAATTCTTCTTCGAGTTGCAACTCGAGGATGGCCTTGGCTTTCAGGTTGGGACTGAAGAAGTGCAGTCCGTTACGACCACTGCCTTTGGATTGATACAGCGCCAGGTCAGCGTTTTTTAGCAGTTCCTCGCAGGTCTTGCCGTCGTCGGGAAACACGCTGATGCCGATGCTGGTGGTCATCACCATGCGCCGCCCGGCCAGCTCGATGGGCTCCTTCATTTTTTGCATGATGCGTTGCGCCATGTGCCGTGCTTCATCGCGATCATGGAGGTTGATCAGGATGCAGAACTCGTCACCGCCAAAGCGCGCAACCACATCGTCATGGCTGCGGGTTGCGCTTTTGATGTGACTGGCCAGGACTTTCAGCAACTCATCGCCCGCGTCATGACCGAGGCTGTCGTTGATACGCTTGAAGTGATCGATATCCAGAAATATCACCGCCAGCATGCCGCCGTGGGTGCTTTTCTCGATGAGCTTCTCGGCGAATATCTGATTGAAGCCGCGACGATTGATCAGGTTGGTCAAGGCGTCGTAGTGGGCCACTTGCTGCAATGATGCGCGTGCCTGATCCAGCTGGCTGAACAGCTCGTTGACCCGACGCAGGTCGTGCTCCTTGTGTTGCAGCTTTTTGTCGGCCAGTGCGGCGCTGATGCTGCTGCCGATGATCAGCAGGGTGATGACGGCGACCGTCAGACCCAGTTGCATAGAGTTGTTGTCGACGGGGAGTTGTGCAAGGCCCCCGGCGGGCAGCACCAGGGTCAGAGACCACATGCCGGTGAAGTGCATGCTGACGATCCCGGCCCCGAGCAACATGCTGGCGGTGAATTTGAGCAGTTGATGGAATACACCGCTGCCATTGCGTAGATAGCGAGACAGCAATAAGGCCGCGAGACTTGCGCCAATGGCGATCACTATGGATAAGCCAAACAGCGTGGGTTGGTAGTAGGCCGTGGCATTCGAGCGCATGGCGGCCATGCCGACGTAATGCATGATGGAAATTCCCAAGCCCATCCACACCGACGCTTGCAGGTACTGCCAGAAACGCAGGTGCGCGTGACTGAGGGTGTTCATTGCCAGCAATGAGGCCGTCAAGGCAATCAACAGCGAAATGAGGGTAATCGGTAGCTCGTAATGGATTTCAATCGGCGCCTGGAACGCCAGCATGCTGATGAAGTGCATGGCCCAGATACCGCCAGCCAGACAGCACGCTCCGACCCAGCACCAGATCCGTTGGGATACACGATTTTCCGCATGGCCGACCCGCTCGGCCATATCCAGTACAGCGAAGCCGGCCGTACAAGCGACTACGTAAGCCAACAGCACCAGCAACGGGTTATGACTGCAATCGAGTACTACCTGCCCACCCTCTGGGAGCTCGGTAATAAAATGCAAACCAAGCCAATCCATAGCATGCCCCGTCACTGAGTCATCCTCCGCGAGCGCCATACCTGCTGGCGAATGTCAGGAGTATAGAGGCCATGCCAAGACCGCAAGGGATAGTGGCATATTAATGTCAATTATTTTTGCGATGGACTCAATAGCGTTTTGAAATAAGCCAGTACAAGGCCTGCAGCGGCCTCCATAAATGGGTATCACCTTTACGAATCATTACAGACAGGTAGAACAGGGCTGACTAGATTGCTGATTCCGGGCTCAGATGCTGCTGGCAGTGAAGCCTTAATAACAATAAAGAGACGGACCCCATGCAGAACTCGAACCAAGCGCCGAATGCCTGGCGCATTCTGTTCCTGCTGTTTCTGGCTAACCTGTTCAACTTCTTCGATCGCACCATCCCGGCCATCATCATCGAGCCAATCCGTATGGAATGGCATTTGAGCGACTTCCAGCTCGGTATCATCGGTACCGCGTTCACTATCGTCTATGCCATCGCCGGCCTGCCTTTAGGGCGGATGGCCGACACTGGCTCGCGTAGTAAATTGATGGGCTGGGGTCTGGCGGTGTGGAGTGGACTGACCGCGATCAATGGCCTGGTTGGCAGTTTCTGGGGTTTTTTGTTGGTGCGCATGGGAGTAGGTATCGGTGAAGCAAGCTACGCGCCGGCCGCCAATTCGCTGATCGGCGATCTATTTCCAGCCCATCGGCGGGCACGGGCCATGGGGATTTTCATGCTCGGTTTGCCGCTGGGCTTATTGCTGGCGTTTTTCACCATCGGTGCGATGGTCAAAGCGTTCGACAGTTGGCGTGCGCCGTTTTTTATTGCGGCGGTACCGGGGTTGCTGCTGGCGGTGTTCATGTTCTTCATCAAGGAACCGAAACGCGGCGCGGCGGAAGCCGTTCAGATCTCCCAAGAGCGCGTTGATCGGCCGATTCGCCGGGTGCTGGCGATCCCGACCTTTCTTTGGCTGGTGTTGGCGGGGCTAACGTTCAACTTCGCGACCTATGCCTGCAACTCCTTTCTGGTGCCGATGCTGCAACGTTACTTCCTGATGCCATTGCAGGATGCCGCTGTGGCAACCGGCGTGATCGTCGGTGTAACCGGGCTGATTGGTTTGACTCTCGGCGGCTGGGTTGCCGACAAGATTCATCTGCGAGTGGCCAACGGTCGACTGCTGTTTGCGGGCTGCAGCCTGATCATCTCGACCCTGGCCACCGCTTGGGCATTGCATGCGGGGCGGATCGAGATCGGGGTGTTTGTCGCGGTGTTCAGCATCGGCTGGCTGTTTGCTTACAACTTCTATACCTGCGTCTACACCGCGATTCAGGACGTGGTCGAGCCACGTTTGCGGGCCACTGCCATGGCGTTGTTCTTTGCGGGGTTGTATCTGTTAGGCGGTGGTTTGGGACCGGTGGTGGTTGGCGGTCTGTCAGACCACTTTGCTCATACGGCAATGCTGTCGGCCGGTGCCGAGCAGATGACCGAGGCGTTCAAAGCCGTTGGCCTGCATGACGCGATGTACCTGATTCCGGTGGCGCTGTTTTTGACCATGCTGTTCTTGTTTCAGGCTTCGCGCTGCTTTATCCGCGATGCCCAGCGGATGAAGGACGGGCTGGTGCCGGTTGAGCCGCAGATACCGGCGGTGACTGCATAGGGGATGTCTGGCATATCGCGTCGCCCCCATCGCGAGCAAGCCCGCTCCCACATTAGATCTTCTGAGTACACAGAATTTGTGAACGCCATAGGTAAAATGTGGGAGCGGGCTTGCTCGCGATGGCGGCATGACAGGCGCAGCAGCTGTTGAGCTGGCAGCAAAAGGCCCGCATTGCGCGGGCCTGTTTTTTTAACGGGTAGAAGAGAGCTATCAGCCCGCCACCAACACCCGAATCGCTTCCAGACGCAAAGCTGCTTTGTCGAGCATGGCCAAGCCTTGCTCGCGTTGCTGGCGCAGGGCGATCAGTTCGCTGTCGCGCACGGTCGGGTTGACCGCTTGCAACGCGGTCAGGCGCGCCAGCTCTTCGTCGGTATCAGCGGCTAGACGACGTTGCGCTTCGGCAACCCGTTCGGCATGGCGTGGTGTGATCTTCTCTTCACCGGCGTTAATCCTTGGAGTCAGTTGATCACGCTGGGCCTGGACAAACTTGTTGGCGCTGGCCCGTGGCACGCTTTCGAGCTGGTCGTTCAAGGTCTCGAAGGAAACCCGGGTCGACAAGTCATTGCCATTGGCATCCAGCAGACAGCGCAGGGCAGCCGGCGGCAGGTAACGGCCCAGTTGCAGCGAGCGTGGGGCAACCACTTCGCTGACGTAGAGCAGTTCCAGCAATACCGTGCCTGGTTTGAGCGCTTTGTTCTTGATCAGCGCGACGGCGGTGTTGCCCATCGAACCGGACAACACCAGATCCATACCGCCCTGGACCATCGGGTGTTCCCAGGTAATGAACTGCATGTCTTCGCGAGACAGCGCCTGATTGCGGTCGTAAGTGATGGTCACGCCTTCGTCGTCGCCTAGCGGGAAGCTGGCGTCGAGCATTTTTTCGCTCGGTTTGAGGATCAGGGCGTTTTCCGAATGGTCTTCGCTGTCGATGCCGAAGGCGTCGAACAAGGTTTCCATGTAGATCGGCAGGGCGAACTGATCGTCCTGTTCGTGGATCGCCTCGACCAGCGCATCACCTTCGCCTGCGCCGCCGGAATTGAGCTCCAGCAAGCGGTCGCGACCGCTGTGCAGCTCGCTTTCCAGCTGTTCACGTGCAGTGCGCGCTTCGTCGATCAGCGCTTGCCATTCGCCATCGTCAGCGTTTTCCAGCAGCGGCAGCAGGCGGGAGCCGAACTGATGCTGCAGGGCGTTGCCGGTCGGGCAGGTATTGAGGAAGGCATTCAGCGCTTCGTGATACCACTGGAACAAGCGCTGTTGCGGGCTGGTTTCCAGGTACGGCACGTGCAGCTCAATGACATGCTTCTGGCCGATCCGGTCCAGACGGCCGATCCGCTGTTCCAGCAGGTCCGGGTGGGACGGCAGATCGAACAACACTAGATGATGCGAGAACTGGAAGTTGCGGCCTTCACTGCCGATTTCCGAGCAGATCAGTACCTGAGCGCCGAACTCTTCATCGGCGAAGTAGGCGGCAGCGCGGTCACGCTCAAGGATATTCATGCCTTCGTGGAAGACCGTGGCCGGGATGCCGGAGCGCACGCGCAGGGCGTCTTCCAGGTCCATTGCGGTTTCGGCGTGGGCGCAGATCACCAGTACTTTGGTGCGCTTGAGCATCTTCAGCGTGTCGATCAGCCACTCGACCCGTGGGTCGAAGCGCCACCAGCGCTCTTCTTCGTTGGCGTCCGGCTGGGCCTGGAAGCTGACTTCCGGGTACAGCTCGGCGTGTTCGCCCAGCGGCAGCTCGAGGTATTCGTCCGGGCACGGCAGTGGGTACGGATGCAGCTTGCGCTCCGGGAAGCCTTGCACTGCGGCGCGGGTGTTGCGAAACAGTACGCGGCCGGTGCCGTGGCGGTCCAGCAACTCACGGACCAGGCGTGCGCTGGCTTCAGCGTCGCCATCGTTGACCGCGGTGAGCAGGGCTTCGCCTTCGTCACCGAGGAAGCCTTGAATGGTTTTGTGCGCTGCCGGGGACAGGCGGCCCTGATCCAGCAGCTCCTGCACGGCTTCGGCCACCGGACGATAGTTTTCGCTTTCGGCGCGGAAGGCGTGCAGGTCATGGAAGCGGTTCGGGTCAAGCAGACGCAGACGAGCGAAGTGGCTGTCCTGACCCAGTTGTTCCGGGGTCGCGGTCAGCAGCAGTACGCCGGGAATGACTTCGGCCAACTGCTCGACCAGCGCGTACTGCGGGCTGACCTGGTCTTCATGCCAGACCAAGTGATGAGCTTCGTCGACTACCATCAGGTCCCAGCCGGCAGCGAACAGCGCGTCCTGGGCCTTCTCGTCTTCGACCAGCCACTCCAGCGCTACCAGCGCGAGCTGGGTGTCTTCGAACGGGTTGGCAGCATCGCTTTCGATAAAGCGTTCGGCGTCGAACAGGGCAACTTGCAGGTTGAAGCGGCGACGCATTTCCACCAGCCACTGGTGCTGAAGGTTTTCTGGAACCAGGATCAGCACGCGATTGGCGCGGCCCGAGAGCAGTTGGCGATGGATCACCAGACCGGCTTCGATGGTTTTGCCCAGGCCCACTTCGTCGGCCAGTAGAACCCGCGGTGCGATACGGTCGGCAACTTCGCGGGCAATGTGCAGTTGGTGCGCGATCGGTTGCGCACGCACGCCACCCAGGCCCCAGAGCGACGATTGCAACTGGCGGCTGGTGTGTTCGAGGGTGTGGTAACGCAGGGAGAACCACGCCAGCGGGTCGATCTGCCCGGCGAACAGACGGTCGCTGGCCAGGCGGAACTGGATGAAGTTCGACAGTTGGGTTTCCGGCAGGGTGACCACTTCGTTCTGAGCATTAAGCCCGTGGTAGACCAGCAGGCCGTCGACATCGTCGACTTCGCGCACGGTCATTTTCCAGCTTTCGAAGTGAGTGATCGTGTCACCCGGCGAGAACCTCACGCGAGTGAGGGGCGCATTCCGTAGCGCATACTGGCGAGTGTCGCCAGTGGCCGGATAGAGCACGGTCAGCAAGCGACCGTCCTGTGCCAGAACGGTGCCTAAACCTAGCTCGGCTTCGCTGTCACTAATCCAGCGTTGCCCCGGTTGATACTGCTGCGCCATGCTGCCTGACTCCCGCCTTGAAAAAGCCGACTATCTTAACGGATCGACGCCTTCAGAGCCAAAGGACTCTCATAAAAACTAATAAGCTTAGAAGGTAGCGCATTAAGGCATTCGTCGAGATGCAGGGCGTGAGTAGCTGACGACTGGGTCACAAGTTTGCGACCGAGGGCTCAAGTCATGACCCCGGCAGCCGACAGCCTACTGACAGGAGACTAATCATTATGCTGCCACCGATGCTCCCCTTGAGTGCCGTGCCTATCACCTCTCAGCAGGATCCTGTCCGACCCAGACCGGATATTCCGCCTGTCGTGTCAGTGCAATCGAGCTCCAATGAAAGCACCATCGACCTGCAAAAGCGCGATGCCGAGCATTCAGCTTTGTTATTGCGCGAAGAGCAGCAGCGCCAGCAAGAACGAAACAAACGCCGCCGTGAAGCCGAAGAAGATCCTGAAGAACATCTGGCGGTTCCCGGCGACGAATTGAACGCGGACAACACCGTCCCCGTAGTGCCGCTGATGGAAGATCAACCGCGCCAAGGCTTGTGGGTGGATGTCGAGGTTTAGTATCCAGGCACGATGCTGTTGAATACTCGACTGGTCAGCGCCCGCATCACACCGCATTATTGACGGACCTGGCGGCCGGAGCGGTGGTATGTGCTCCGGCTGAATTCGACCGACATAGATGACGCAATCAATACCATGAGCCAAGACGACAAACTGATAGACCTGAACTCTGAACGCGCCAAGCGTGTGCATGACCTCAATGAAAAGCGCCTGAACGAAGTGCGCCAGGCATTTGAGCAGGCCATGCCGTTGGGGAAACCCAAGAAAAAGCCGAAAAACAAACCAAAAAAGCGTTGAAACACCCTGCATCCATTGATGCAGGTCAGTTATTTCCCCTCCTTTACGCCCTGTTTCGGGCGCTATTGATCCCGGTCAATTTATATCGAAGCCTGATTGGTTAACTTAGCCCTATCGCAACAGGGCAAGTGCAGGAGGCCAGTCATGTTTTTCGATAATGTAGTGATCGCCGGAGTGCTGACAGTCGGCCTCATGGTTCTGTTTTTTGCAGGTTTTGGATTTTTCATCTGGAAAGACGCACATAAGCGCAAAAAGCCTTAGGCCTTTCCGGTACACGAGCACGCAAGGCATTTTGGGCGACTTCGGTCGCCTTTTTTTTTGGTGCGCGATACACCGATCAATGTAGGAGCCGAGCTTGCTCGCGATAGCGGCCTTACAGCCGACCTATATCTTGCGGATGTACCCAGATCCACTGTGGGAGCTGGCTTGCCTGCGAAGGCGGCCTGACAGCTGGCCTATCTCTTGAGGGTGTACATATCCATTCCTGCGGTAACAGCCACTTAGGGTTCCGCCCTTACGGCGCGTCACTTTGGAAAAGCGCCAAAGTAACCAAAGCGCTTTTGCCCCTTTCGTTCGGCCCTTCGCCTAGGCTCAGGGTGCCCTCGCTCCGGTCCTGCTCCGTGGGCCCGCCGCCATCGGCCATCCATGGCCGGGGGCGGCTAACCCGGCATCCATGCCGGGTTGCCCACTGCGCAGAACCTCCACTCGGCCTCTCGAGGGGGCGGTGCATCAAGATCAAAAGCGAGGCGGCCTACCGGCCGGCCTGTTTGTTGGGTGTATGCGCTTCCCCTGGAAGCTGCTGCCGGCTGCGATCCTTGCAGGAATGAACATAATTCACAGTGTCTAGTCCTGAAACAGGTGTAAACCTTATTCAGGACGGGACACAGGCATAAAAAAAAGGTGCGACCCAAGCGGATCGCACCTTTTTTGTCGCTGGCTGAAAATCAGCTGCCGAGGACTTTCGAGGCCAACCAGAATAGGCCGGCCGACAAGGCCATCGTCGCCGGCAGGGTCAGAACCCAGGCCATCAGGATGGTCTTCACCATGCTGCTTTGCAGGCCGCTCTTATTAGCGACCATGGTCCCGGCAACACCCGAGGACAGCACATGGGTGGTCGACACCGGTAAGGCGAAGATGTTTGCCATGCCGATGGCGCAGGCCGTGGTGATTTGCGCCGACATGCCCTGGGCATAGGTCATGCCTTGCTTGCCGATTTTCTCGCCGATGGTCAGTACCACACGTTTCCAGCCGATCATGGTGCCCAGGCCCAAGGCCAGTGCTACCGCGAGAATCACCCAGAAAGGCGCGTATTCGGTGGTGGTGGTCAGGTCTTTACGCAGTTTGTCCAGATCGGCCTTTTCCCGGGCTGCAAGGCCTGGCAGTTTGCCGACTTTCTTCGCCGTGTCATCCAGGCAAAGCAGGTTGCGACGTACTTCGATACGGCTTTCGGCCGGCAGCGAGTGATAGTCAGCTACGCCCTTGAGAGTGTTCAGGAGGGCGGAAATGGTCGGTTCGGTTTGTTGCGGGTTGCAGCGGAATCGCCCCGGCAAGTCCTCTGTAACGGGTTTGCCCAGCGCCAGGAATTCACCCAGAGAATCGCTGTTGCGCTGATAGAACTGGCTCAGGTGCAAGGTCGCGTCACGGGTACGTTCGATCTGGTAAGTAGTGCTGCTCAGGTCGAGAACGAACTGGCTCGGAACGATGCCGATCAACACCAGCATGATCAGGCCGATGCCTTTCTGACCATCGTTGGAACCGTGCACGAAGCTCACCGCCATTGCGGAAACCACCAGTACCATGCGATTCCAGAACGGCGGATGCTTCTTGTCATCGATCTTGCGGCGTTGGTCCGGGGTCTTGTGCATCTTGGACAGCGGACGCCACCATTTCAGAGCCACCAGCACCAAACCCGCCACGATGAAACCGGCGATGGGCGAGAACACCAGAGACGAGCCGATATCGATCGCTTTCTGCCAGTTCACGCCATCCGCCAGCGGGATATCGTTGAGCAGTGCATTCGCCAGGCCCACACCGAGGATCGAGCCGATCAAGGTATGCGAACTGGACGCCGGGATACCGAAGTACCAGGTGCCCAGGTTCCAGGTGATGGCGGCGGCGAGCAACGAGAACACCATCGCCAACCCGTGGCCGGTGTTCACATTGATCAGCAGCTCCACCGGCAGTAAGTGGACGATTGCATAGGCCACGCCGACCCCGCCCAGCAATACGCCGAGGAAGTTGAACACACCGGAAAAGAACACGGCCAGATGGGGCGGCATGGCTTTGGTGTAGATAACAGTGGCTACCGCGTTAGCGGTGTCATGAAAGCCGTTGATGAACTCGAAGGCGAGGACAAAGGCCAGGGCGAGGAAGAGGCTCACAAGCACCCAAGCATCTAGTCCGCTGAATAAATCGATCATGAAGGTTTTCTGACCCGGTCGTAAGGGGGCGCGATTATGCCAGAAAACACTGCTAATCAATGCACTTGCTGCTCATCGGCAACATTCTTCAACGAATTAGTTTGTAGGAAGGCCCTGAACCCTCGGTTTTTGCTGGGTTAGGCAAACTATTGATTTTGTTGGTGATGATCGAGCGGCTGGAGGTTTTTTGCGAATCAGAGGAACGCCGAAATAGGTGTATGAAATTTCAGCGGGAGGGCTAGCCGCGAACCATTTGCCTCATCCGGTTGGGCTGAGGTGGCAGCCGCTTGCTTGTAGCGAGCGGTATAGGGGCGACGATCCGGCCAGCTTTTATCTGGCAGAGACGTGACCAGCCCTGAAGGATTCAAGTCCGAGCGGTCATGGCTCTTCGGCTTTGAGTTCCTTTTCCATTTTCTGCAGCTCTTGAGTAAAAGCCTGATCGAGAATGCTGGCGCGCTTACGCCAAGGTTTGCGTTCTGGTTCGGGCTGGGCGGCGTAGGTGGTGATTTCCCCGCCGTAAACATCCTTGTAACGTTGTTCCTGGCGCTCAAGTTCCGCGCGCAGTTCGTCTTTCGTCACATTGTTACCTAATTGAGTTGAGATAAATCCTGGTGATACGCAGTGCAACAATGGTGTTTATCAAGTCGTGTCACAGGCCAAGCCAATAAAGGTCTCGGCTGTTGAGGGCGATTCGGTAAACAGCGTCCTTGTTGCATGCGGCCACGGCACCAGAGAAGAACAGCTGCCGTGAAACAGTTTTTTTTTTGCAAGCGCGTCGGCTGACATTTCAATAAGCCGCCAGGCGGTTATTACAGGAAGCGCCGTTGAAACGTGTGCAGCCTGCTGATTGGATCCGACGGTATAGAGAAACCGCGCTCATCACATGATGCATTATAGCGGTCGATCTGAATAACACTATCACCAAGAAGTTAAAAGCCGTCAACTTTGTATGAGGGTTTTGTTACGGTGAAGTTTTATCAGCAAGTGCACTCTTTGCTGGCGCAGTGTTGCTGTCTGTTTTCTGGCGACAATAAAACGCACAAGTTGTAAGGGGCGGAAGCTGACTTCCAAGGGGATGTGGGCTCATCCAGGAAGTATGAGCTCTTGTAAATCAGCGGTTGCGGGCATGAATGTGCTTGAGGAGAAAACCGTCGCCTCTGCGAGAGGGCGCAATTGCGATTATCGGTTGATGGTTCGATAATCGCCCAACGTTGACTGTTGGTGGCTTGTGTATCCGCTACGTAGCAGCCTGTAATAGAAGCCGATATGGGTGAAAAGGACCTGAAATGAACGATCAATTGCGCAATTCTTTCGCTTCAGTGGCCCCGCCAATCGTTGCCTCGCCGGCCAAGCGGATCCAGGCATTCACTGGAGACCCGGATTTCATGACCTCCCTGGCGCGAGGTCTGGCTGTGGTACAGGCCTTCCAGGAGCGCAAGCGCCATCTGACCATTGCCCAGATCAGCCATCGCACGGAAATTCCTCGGGCGGCGGTGCGCCGTTGTCTGCATACGTTGATCAAGCTCGGTTATGCGACCACCGATGGCCGCACCTATTCGCTGTTGCCCAAGGTACTGACCCTAGGTCATGCCTATCTGTCCTCAACGCCGCTGGCGGTGTCGGCTCAGCCTTATCTGGACCGCATGAGCGAGCAACTTCATGAGGCCTGCAACATGGCCACTCTGGAAGGCGATGACATCTTATACATCGCCCGCTCGGCGACGACTCAACGACTTATCTCCGTTGACCTGTCGGTGGGTGGACGTTTGCCAGCCTACTGCACCTCCATGGGACGGATCCTGCTGGCGGCGCTGGACGATACCTCCCTTCGCGAGTACCTCGATCACGCAGAGCTGCAAGCCAAGACCAGTCGCACCTTGCACACCCCCGAAGCGCTGTTTGAATGCCTGCAACAGGTCCGTCAGCAAGGTTGGTGCATTGTCGATCAGGAACTTGAGCAGGGTCTGCGTTCCATCGCCGTACCGGTGTACGACGCCTCCGGGCAAGTGCTGGCGGCGTTGAACGTCAGCACCCACGCCGGACGCGTGAGCCGCAATGAGCTTGAACAGCGCTTTCTGCCCGGCCTGCTGAGCGCCAGTCGCGACCTGAGCGCGCAGTTGTTTGCCTAGGGTCAACAGACCCGTATCTGTTCGGTAAACGCACAGATACGGGTTTGGTGAATTGACGTTGTTTCCCTTGCTTCATTAATGTCGCGGCAGCGTCATCCGGCAATGTTGGTCATCTGACATCAGCCGGACGGCGACCCAATAATAATGAAGAGGCCAACCCCGCCATGAGCACTTTCTCCGCCAGCCGTTGCCTGCACCGGTTCTGCCTCCAAACCCGAGTCGTCTGACTCCGGCATTGCCCCTTGTGTGAAATCGCTGGCCATTGCCGGCACCTGTTCGCCTGCGCATCTTGTGTGGAATAAAAATAATGAATCAGCCTCAGTCCGCTGTAGGGAACTGCCTCGACGTGCAGTCCTTTATCAACGCCCAACCACTGTCCCGCTATCAGTGGCGGGTGGTGATCCTGTGTTTTCTGATTGTCTTTCTCGACGGCCTGGACACCGCGGCCATGGGCTTCATCGCGCCGGCGCTGTCGCAGGATTGGGGGATCGATCGTGCCAGCCTCGGCCCGGTGATGAGCGCGGCGCTGATCGGCATGGTCTTCGGCGCTCTGGGCTCCGGTCCGCTGGCCGACCGCTTTGGTCGCAAAGTCGTACTGGTAGGCGCGGTGCTGTTGTTTGGCGCGTTCAGCCTGGCATCGGCTTACAGCAGTAACGTTGATCAACTGTTGGTGCTGCGCTTTTTGACCGGACTGGGATTGGGCGCAGGCATGCCGAATGCCACAACGCTACTGTCCGAATACACCCCTGAGCGGCACAAGTCGCTGCTGGTCACCAGCATGTTTTGCGGGTTCAACCTGGGCATGGCCGGTGGCGGTTTCATTTCGGCCAAGCTGATTCCGGCGTTCGGCTGGCACAGCCTATTGATGATTGGCGGGATCCTGCCATTGATCCTGTCCGTGGTGTTGTTGCGCTGGCTGCCGGAGTCGGCCCGGTATCTGGTGGTGCGCAATCGTGGCACCGACAAAGTCCGTAAGGCGCTGGCACCGATCGATCCGGGTACCGTCGCCCAGGCCGCCAGTTTCAGCGTGCCCGAGCAGAAAACCGTAAAAGCCCGCAACGTGTTCGCGGTGATTTTCTCCGGTACCTACAGCACTGGGACCTTGCTGTTATGGCTGACCTATTTCATGGGGCTGGTCATCGTCTATCTGTTGACCAGTTGGTTGCCGACGCTGATGCGTGACAGTGGCGCGAGCATGGAGCAGGCCGCGTTCATCGGTGCGTTGTTCCAGTTCGGCGGAGTACTCAGCGCGGTGGCAGTGGGCTGGGCGATGGATCGGTTTAATCCGCACAAGGTCATCGGCATTTTCTACTTGTTGGCCGGGGTCTTTGCCTACGCTGTAGGGCAGAGCCTGGGCAACATCACGCTGTTGGCGACCCTGGTGCTGGTCGCCGGCATGTGCGTCAACGGTGCTCAATCGGCGATGCCGTCGCTGGCAGCGCGCTTCTATCCAACCCAAGGCCGGGCGACCGGTGTGTCGTGGATGCTCGGGATCGGTCGTTTTGGCGCAATTCTCGGGGCCTGGATGGGGGCGACGTTGTTGGGCCTGGGCTGGAACTTCGAGCAAGTGCTGACGGCACTGGTGATTCCGGCGGCGCTGGCGACCACAGCGGTGCTGATCAAGGGCATGGTCAGCCATGCTGACGCGACCTGACAGTTAGATTTTTTCGCGGGCAAGAACTAGGCGTCCCCCCTGCTCCTACAGAAATCCCCGTGACTTGCGTAGGAGCGAGGCTTGCCCGCGATTCTTTTCGGGAGCAACTCACAACCGATAGCTAGACAACAATCTGTTCGATAAACGAACGCTTAGTCGATTATCGGATTGTTTGGCGTTTTCCCTCGGCTTAATCTTCTGTCACTGCCGGCGCAATCATCGCGCCTTTTTCTTCCACGTCGGTTTACTGAAAATCGGGAGCCCACTCCATGGCTGAAATACTTTCGCTGCACGACGCGGTGAAGCAATTCGTCAACGACGGCGATACCGTCGCGCTCGAAGGCTTCACTCACTTGATCCCGACAGCGGCGGGTCATGAAATCATTCGCCAGGGCAAGAAAGACCTGACCCTGGTGCGGATGACACCTGACCTGGTCTACGACCAATTGATCGGTGCCGGTTGTGCTCGCAAGCTGATTTTCTCCTGGGGCGGTAACCCGGGCGTCGGTTCCTTGCACCGTCTGCGTGACGCGGTCGAGCGGCAGTGGCCGCACCCGTTGGAGATCGAGGAACACAGCCACGCCGACCTGGCCAATGCCTACGTTGCCGGTGCCTCCGGTCTGCCGTTCGCGGTGTTGCGCGCCTACGCCGGTTCCGACTTACCGAAGGTCAACCCGCTGATCAAAAGCGTGACCTGCCCGTTCACTGGCGAAGTGCTGGCGGCGGTGCCTTCGGTGCGCCCGGATATCACAGTGATTCACGCTCAGAAAGCCGACCGCAAAGGCAACGTGCTGCTCTGGGGCATCCTTGGCGTACAGAAAGAAGCGGCGCTGGCGGCCAAGCGCTGCATCGTCACCGTCGAAGAAATCGTCGACGACCTGAAGGCACCGATGAACGCTTGCGTGTTGCCGACTTGGGCCTTGAGCGCTGTCTGCCACGTACCGGGTGGCGCGCATCCGTCCTACGCCCACGGTTACACCGAGCGTGACAACCGTTTCTACCAGGCCTGGGACGCGATTGCCCGCGACCGCGAAACCTTCACCGCCTGGATCAACGAATACATCCATGGCAGCGCTGACTTCAGTGAATTCCAGGCCAAGTTGGCCCGCGCTTCGGAGGCCAAATAATGACTTACTCCACTAATGAAATGATGACCGTCGCTGCCGCCCGCCGGTTGAAGAACGGTTCGGTGTGCTTCGTCGGCATCGGCCTGCCTTCCAAAGCGGCCAACCTGGCGCGGTTGACCTCCTCGCCAGACGTGGTGCTGATCTACGAGTCCGGCCCGATTGGCGCCAAACCAACCGTGCTGCCGCTGTCGATCGGTGACGGCGAACTGGCGGAAACCGCCGATACCGTCGTGCCGACCGGTGAGATTTTTCGCTACTGGCTGCAAGGCGGGCGCATCGACGTCGGCTTCCTCGGTGCCGCGCAGGTCGACCGTTTCGGCAACATCAACACCACCGTGGTGGGCGACTATCACCATCCGAAAGTCCGCCTGCCCGGCGCCGGCGGCGCGCCAGAGATCGCCGGTTCGGCGAAAAGCGTGCTGATCATCCTCAAGCAATCGGCGCGTTCGTTTGTCGACAAACTCGACTTCATTACTTCGGTCGGCCATGGCGAAGGCGGCGATTCGCGCAAGCGTCTCGGCCTGCCGGGCGCCGGGCCGGTAGGGATCATTACCGACCTGTGCATCATGGAGCCGGAAGCCGTCAGTCACGAGTTCGTGGTCACCGCGCTGCACCCGGGCGTGACCCGCGAGCAGGTGATTGCGGCCACCGGTTGGGCCATTCGTTTTGCCGATCAGGTTGAGCACACCGCTGAACCGACCGAAGTCGAACTGACCGCGTTGCGTGATCTCGAAGCGCGCACCGCCGCGGCCCACGGCCAAGCACCGGGAGAAGCCTGATGCGCGAAGTCTTTATCTGTGATGCGATCCGTACCCCCATCGGCCGTTTCGGCGGTGGTCTGGCGGGCGTGCGTGCGGACGATCTGGCCGCCGTGCCGATCAAGGCGCTGATGGAGCGCAACCCCTCGGTGGACTGGAGCGCGGTAGACGAGGTGTTCTTCGGCTGCGCCAATCAGGCCGGCGAAGACAACCGCAACGTCGCGCGCATGGCCTTGTTGCTGGCGGGTTTGCCGGAGAGCATTCCCGGCGTGACCCTTAACCGTCTCTGCGCTTCGGGCATGGACGCCATCGGTACAGCCTTTCGGGCAATTGCCAGCGGCGAGATGGAGTTGGCAATCGCCGGCGGCGTCGAGTCGATGTCGCGCGCCCCGTTTGTCATGGGCAAGGCTGACGCGGCGTTCTCACGCAACATGAAACTGGAAGACACCACCATCGGCTGGCGCTTTATCAACCCGTTGATGAAGGCCCGGTACGGCGTCGATGCGATGCCACAAACCGCCGATAACGTCGCCGATGATTACCAGGTCTCCCGCGCCGATCAGGACGCTTTCGCCTTGCGCAGTCAGCAACGTACTGCGGCCGCACAAGCCGCCGGATTCTTCGCTGAAGAAATCGTCCCGGTGCGTATTGCCCACAAGAAGGGCGAGAGTGTGGTCGAGCAGGACGAGCACCCGCGCGCCGACACGACCCTGGAAACCCTGAGCAAGCTCAAACCGGTGAATGGCCCGGATAAAACCGTCACCGCCGGGAACGCTTCGGGCGTCAATGATGGTGCGGCGGCGCTGATTCTGGCCTCGGCCGACGCCGTGAAGAAACATGGTCTGACCGCCCGCGCCCGAGTGCTGGGCATGGCCAGTGCCGGTGTCGCACCACGGGTCATGGGCATTGGCCCAGTGCCGGCGGTGCGCAAGTTGACCGAGCGCCTGGGGCTGGCCGTCAGCGATTTCGATGTGATCGAACTCAACGAAGCTTTCGCCAGCCAGGGCTTGGCGGTGCTGCGTGAACTGGGCCTGGCCGATGATGCTGCGCAGGTCAACCCGAACGGCGGCGCCATTGCCTTGGGCCATCCGTTGGGCATGAGCGGTGCGCGATTGGTGCTGACTGCTTTGCACCATCTGGAAAAGACTGGCGGCAAGAAAGGCCTGGCGACCATGTGTGTCGGTGTAGGTCAGGGCCTGGCTTTGGCGATCGAGCGCGTTTGACGCATCGTTGCGCTGACTAACAAGGAAAGAGGAATGCTCCATGACTGACAAGCCTGGTTACCGTCGCCCGCAAGCGGGCACTCAGCCGGAATATCTGCACCCGGCCTACAAATCCACCAACCTCCGCTCGCCGTCTAAACCGTTGGTGTTTTTGCCCCATTCGTTGTCGGAAATCACCGGGCCAACCGTCGGCGCCGAACACCTGCAAGACAAGGACAACGACCTGACCGCCCAACACCTGGGCGAGCCGATCGGTGAGCGGATTATCATTCACGGCCGCGTGCTGGATGAAGATGGCCTACCGGTGCCAGGGATTCTGGTGGAGATCTGGCAGGCCAACGCCGCCGGTCGCTACAACCATGACCGCGACCTGCATGACGCGCCGCTGGACCCGAACTTCACTGGCACCGGCCGCACGGTCACTGATGCGGATGGCTGGTACCAGTTCCAGACCATCAAGCCTGGCGCCTACCCATGGGGCAACCACCACAACGCGTGGCGCCCGGCGCATATCCATTTTTCGTTGTTCGGCCCGAGCATCCTCACGCGCTTGGTGACCCAGATGTATTTCCCCGGTGATCCGTTGCTGGCCTACGACCCGATCTACAACTGCGTACCCGATACCCGCGCCAAAGAGCGCTTGATCGCCAGCTTCGACCTGGAAAAAACCATCCCTTCCTATGCCCTCGGTTATCGCTGGGACATCGTTTTGCGTGGCCGCGAAGCCACGCCGATGGAGAAATAAGATGACGCTCAATGCGACCACTTCACACACCGTCGGCCCGTACTACCACATCGGTCTGACCTGGCTGAACCGTGAAGACCTGACGACGCCCGAGACACTGGGCGAGCGGGTGGCGATCACCGGGCAGGTCGTCGATGGCAACGGCGATTTCGTCAACGACGCGATGCTGGAAGTCTGGCAAGCCAACGCTGCCGGCAAGTACGACCATGTCGAAGACGATCAGGACAAAGCGCTGGACCCGAACTTCGAAGGCTTTGGCCGGGTGCCGGTGGACGCCGAAGGGCGCTTCCGTTTCACCACCATCAAGCCGGGCACGGTGCCGGGCCTCAAAGGCACGACCCAGGCGCCACATCTGGTGGTGCTGGTATTCGCTCGCGGATTGGTCAAGCACCTGCTGACGCGCATCTACTTCGACGGCGAACCGGCCAACGCAGCCGACCCGCTGTTGGAATGTGTCCCGGCAGAGCGCCGCAGTACGCTGCTGGCCAAGACGGATGCGTCGGGCACGTATCAATGGAACGTGATCCTGCAGGGGACGGATGCCGAGACAGTGTTTTTCGATTACTGAGTTCGCTCGAGAATGATCGCGGGCAAGCCTCGCTCCTACATGGATTACGCAGACTTGTAGGAGCGAGGCTTGCCCGCGATGGCGTCGCCACAGGCAATACGGAACGGGGCTGTTGCAAAGTATGTCTAGACTCAGACTGTCCCCAAAGAGTGAAAAACCATGACAACAACAACGAGCTACTACACCGGTGAAGAACGCAGAAAAAGGATCTTTGCGATCGTTGGTGCCTCCTCCGGCAACCTGGTCGAATGGTTCGACTTTTACGTCTACGCCTTCTGTGCAATCTATTTCGCTCCAGCGTTTTTCCCGTCTGACGACCCCACGGTGCAATTACTCAACACCGCTGGCGTGTTTGCCGCCGGGTTCCTGATGCGTCCTATTGGCGGCTGGCTGTTCGGTCGAGTGGCTGACAAGCACGGGCGCAAGAATTCCCTGATGATCTCCGTGCTGATGATGTGCGCCGGTTCATTGGTTATCGCTTTTCTGCCGACTTACCACTCGATCGGTGCCTGGGCGCCAGCGTTGCTGCTGGTTGCTCGGTTGTTTCAGGGGTTGTCGGTGGGTGGTGAATACGGCACCACCGCGACCTATATGAGTGAAGTCGCGCTCAAGGGGCAGCGTGGCTTCTTCGCCTCGTTTCAGTACGTGACCTTGATTGGCGGGCAACTGTTGGCGGTCTCGGTGCTGGTGATCCTGCAGCAGATCCTCAACGAAGACGAACTGCGCGCCTACGGCTGGCGGATTCCGTTCGTGATCGGTGCGATTGCGGCGCTGATTTCTCTATTCCTGCGTCGCTCGTTGAAAGAGACCACCAGCAAGGAAATGCGCGAAGACAAGGACGCCGGCAGCATCGCCGCGCTGTTCCGTGATCACAAAGCGGCCTTTATTACCGTGCTGGGTTTCACCGCCGGTGGCTCGCTGATTTTCTACACCTTCACTACCTACATGCAGAAGTACCTGGTCAACACCGCTGGCATGCAAGTCAAGACGGCCAGTTACATCATGACCGGCGCACTCTTCCTTTATATGTGCATGCAGCCGTTTTTCGGCATGCTCGCCGACAAAATCGGCCGACGTAACTCGATGCTCTGGTTCGGCGCGCTGGGCACACTGTGCGTGGTCCCGATTCTGTTAACCCTGAAAACCGTCACCAGCCCGTTCCTGGCTTTTGTGTTGATCACGCTGGCGCTGGCGATTGTCAGTTTCTACACCTCCATCAGCGGACTGGTTAAAGCCGAAATGTTCCCGACCCAGGTTCGGGCATTGGGAGTAGGGCTGGCGTATGCAGTGGCGAACGCGATTTTCGGCGGTTCGGCAGAGTACGTTGCCTTGGGGTTGAAAACACTGGGCATGGAAAACACGTTCTACTGGTATGTCACGGCGATGATGGCGGTGGCCTTCCTGTTCAGCTTGCGCCTGCCAAAGCAGGCGGCTTATCTGCATCACGAACTTTGATCTGCCCGCGTGCGCCCGCTCCGGGCGCACGCCTCGAAGGGATTGTTTATGAGTGAACGACCGAGCAATCAATTGTTCGATGCCTATTTCACTGCCCGCGATATGCGTGAAGTGTTCTGCGATCAAGGCCGGGTTCAGGCCATGCTTGATTTCGAAGCGGCGCTGGCGCGGGCCGAGGCGCGGGTCGGGTTGATTCCACAGACCGCTGTCGCGCCGATTGAAGCGGCATGCAGGGCAGAGCATTACGACTTCTTCGCGCTGGGCGAGGCGATTGCCACGGCAGGGAATTCGGCGATCCCACTGGTCAAGGCGCTGGGCAAACAGATCGCCACTCATGACGCTAACGCCGAACGTTATGTGCATCTGGGCGCTACCAGCCAGGATGTGATGGACACCGGCCTGGTGCTGCAACTGCGCAGCGCCTTGCACCTGATTGACCGTGAACTGGCGCGACTGGGCGACACCCTGGCGATCCAGGCCGAACGTTATGTGGCCACACCGCTGGCCGGGCGAACCTGGCTGCAACATGCAACGCCGGTGACCTTGGGCATGAAGATCGCCGGTTGGCTAGGGGCCGTGACCCGCAGTCGGCAACGACTGCGGGAGCTCAAACCGCGTTTATTGGTGCTGCAATTCGGCGGCGCTTCCGGGACCCTCGCGGCGCTCGGTGAGCAGGCCATGCCGATTGCCGAGGCGCTCGCGCAGGAGCTGCAACTCACGCTACCGGAACAACCTTGGCACACCCAGCGCGATCGCCTGGTGGAATTCGGTGCGGTGCTGGGCCTGATCGCCGGCAGCCTGGGCAAGCTCGGTCGCGATATCAGTTTGTTGATGCAGACCGAGGCTGCGGAAGTTTTCGAACCCGCGGCACCGGGCAAGGGCGGGTCATCGACCATGCCGCACAAACGCAATCCGGTGGGCGCGGCGGTGCTGATCGGCGCCGCGACCCGGGTGCCGGGTTTGCTCGCGACGTTGTTCAGCGCGATGCCCCAGGAACATGAACGCAGCCTGGGTTTGTGGCATGCAGAATGGGAAACCCTGCCGGAGATTTGCTGCCTGGTGTCCGGTGCCTTGCAACAAGCCTTGCTGGTGGCTGACGGCTTGGAGGTCGATGCCGAGCGCATGGCGAAAAACCTCGACCTGACTCAGGGCCTGGTGCTGGCCGAGGCGGTGAGTATCGTCCTCGCCCAGCGAGTGGGCCGAGATACGGCTCATCATCTGCTCGAACAATGCTGCAAGCGGGCTGTCGCTGAGCAGCGTCACTTGCGCGCGGTGCTCGGCGATGAGCCGCAGGTGACCGCCGAACTCTCGGCCGATGAACTCGATCGTCTGCTGGACCCTGCCCATTACCTCGGTCAGGCCCATACCTGGGTCGAGCGAGCGGTGGCTGAACATTTTGCTTTGAATGCCTGAAGGAGACTGCTGTGGGATTCGTACAACTCGCCGATGGCGAACTGAACTACCAACTCGATGGTCCGGAAGATGCGCCGGTGCTGGTGCTGTCCAACTCGCTGGGCACTGACCTGCACATGTGGGACCTCCAGATCCCGGCCTTTACCAAGCATTTTCGGGTGCTGCGTTTCGACACGCGCGGCCACGGTCGTTCACTGGTGACGCCGGGGCCTTACAGCATCGAGCAACTGGGCCGTGACGTACTGGCGCTGCTCGATGCCTTGCATATCGAGCGTGCTCATTTCTGTGGTTTGTCCATGGGTGGGCTGATCGGCCAGTGGCTGGGGATCAATGCCGGTGAGCGTCTGCGCAAACTGGTGGTGTGCAACACTGCGGCGAAAATAGGCGAGCCATCGGTATGGAACCCGCGGATCGAAACTGTGCTGCGCGACGGTCCTGCGGCGATGGTTGCACTGCGTGATGCCTCGATTGCCCGCTGGTTCACCCCGGACTTCGCCGAGGCCAATCCACAACAGGCGAAACAGATCACCGACATGCTCGCCGCCACCTCACCGCAAGGTTATGCCGCCAATTGCGCAGCGGTGCGTGATGCCGATTTCCGCGAGCAGTTGTCGTCGATCAAGGTGCCGACGCTGGTGATTTGCGGCACTGAAGATGCGGTCACGCCGCCGTCCGGCGGGCACTTTATTCAAGAGCACGTGCAAGGCGCCGAATACGCCGAGTTCTATGCCGCGCACCTGTCCAACGTCCAGGCGGGCGCTGCGTTCAGTGACCGGGTTTTGGCCTTTCTATTAGCCGAACTTTCTATTAGTTGAAGACGGAATCTGAGGAGCCCTATATGGACGAGAAACAACGTTATGACGACGGCCTGCAAGTGCGTCGCGCGGTCCTCGGCGATGCTCATGTCGACCGCAGCCTGAATGCCCTCACCGAGTTCAACTCAGAGTTCCAGGAAATGATCACCCGCCACGCCTGGGGTGATATCTGGACCCGCCCGGGCCTGCCTCGGCACACCCGCAGCCTGATCACCATCGCCATGCTGATCGGCATGAACCGCAATGAAGAGCTCAAACTGCATCTGCGTGCTGCCGCGAGCAACGGTGTGACCCGCGCCGAGATCAAGGAAGTGCTGATGCAGAGCGCCATCTACTGCGGGATTCCAGCCGCGAATGCGACTTTCCACCTGGCCGAATCGGTGTGGGATGAGCTGGGGGTTGAATCGTTGTAGGAGCGAGCTTGCTCGCGATGGACGTTAACGATGACGCGTACTTTCTGAATAAACGCGCCGCTCTTTAGTCCATCGCGAGCAAGCTCGCTCCTACAACAAACTGATCGGGTAGCTCACAATTACCCGGTTCTCGTCGAACTCGTTGCTGCTGTAATCGCGACGCATGGTCGAGTTGCGCCATCTGAGGTTGAGGTTTTTCAGGGTACCGCTCTGTACGGTGTAGGCCAGCTCGCTCTCGCGACCGTAGGCATAAAAAATCCGGAATCTTTATTGGAATCCGGATTTTTTGGCTGGGAAGGGACGACGTAATCAGTGTTTTTGCTTGTCTGACTGAGCGGACAAATCGTGCAAATGGCGTCGCGATAACGCCAGGAAACGCGGGGTAGGGCCGACGTCTTCGTAGAGTGGATCACCTTCTTCGTCGGTGGCGACGATATGCGGGCCTTTGACGTAGGGAAAGCTCGTTTCGAGCTCTTCCAGCGCGGCGCCGATCAGTTCGCCGAGCAGTTCTTCGGCATGCCGTTTTGGGTACATCTCGGTAATCGCCGCCAGGCGTGCAGCGGCTTCTACGTCCAGACGGATCGTGTAGCCGGTCTTGGTCAAGCGACCCTTGGCGTTTTCTTCCCAATGTTGGGCGAGCTCACGAATTTTCATAGCGACCTCAATGATCACCTGCTTGTGGCAGGCAGTGATGACTGACCGGCGTGGGCCGGTGATAAGCCATTGTAGGGCATATATTGAGACTAGCTTTATCGCCCAAGGTTTAAAGTCGATTCGTCGCACACTTGTAAGAACGTGGCGCGAGCGGCACTCTTGAGCCTTCCGAGCCGCCCCGAGTCTGCTGGAGAACACATAGATGACCGATATTGATGCGCGCTTGCGCGAAGATGTTCACCTGTTGGGTGAACTGTTGGGCAACACTATCCGTGAACAGTACGGGGAGGGCTTTCTCGACAAAATCGAGCAAATTCGCAAGGGCGCCAAGGCCGATCGCCGTGGCTCGGCGGACGCAGAACTGAGCGCCAGCCTGAACCAGTTGAGCGAGGACGAGCTGCTGCCGGTGGCGCGCGCGTTCAATCAGTTTCTCAACCTGGCCAATATTGCCGAGCAATATCAGTTGATCCATCGGCGCGACGAGTCGCAACCGGCGCCGTTCGAGTCGAGGGTGTTGCCAGAGTTGCTCGCACGTTTGCGCGCTGAAGGGCATAGCGCCGAGTCACTGGCCCGGCAGTTGGGGCGACTGGAGATCGAGCTGGTGCTCACTGCGCACCCGACCGAAGTGGCGCGCCGCACCCTGATCCAGAAATACGATGCCATCGCAGCCCAACTGGCTGCGCAGGATCACCGTGATCTGACCACCGCCGAGCGCGAGCAGATTCAGCAGCGCTTGCAGCGATTGATCGCCGAAGCCTGGCACACCGAAGAAATCCGCCGCACCCGACCTACGCCAGTGGATGAGGCCAAGTGGGGGTTTGCGGTGATCGAGCATTCGCTGTGGCAGGCGATCCCCAACTACATGCGCAAGGCTGACCAGGCGTTGCATGCCGCCACGGGCTTGCGTTTACCGTTGGAAGCCGCGCCAATTCGTTTCGCGTCCTGGATGGGCGGCGACCGTGACGGCAACCCGAATGTCACGGCACCGGTCACCCGCGAGGTGCTGCTGTTGGCACGCTGGATGGCCGCAGATTTGTACCTGCGCGATATCGATCAGCTGGCCGCTGAGCTGTCGATGCAGCAGGCCAACGACGAGTTACGCGCCAAGGCCGGGGAGAGTGCAGAACCCTATCGCGCTGTGCTTAAACAGTTGCGTGAGCGCCTGCGTGCGACCCGCAATTGGGCGCACGTGTCCCTGAGTGGTGCGTCAGTGGCGGGCACCGACGTTTTGCAAAACAACCGTGACCTGCTCGATCCACTTGAGCTCTGTTATCAGTCGTTGCATGAGTGCGGCATGGGCGTAATTGCCGATGGTCCGCTGCTCGATTGCTTGCGCCGTGCGGTGACTTTCGGGTTATTCCTGGTGCGTCTGGACGTGCGTCAGGACTCCTCGCGGCATTCGGCCGCCATGACCGAAATCACCGACTATCTCGGACTGGGGCGCTATGGCGACTGGAGCGAAGAGGAGCGGATCACGTTCCTGATGCGTGAGCTGAGCAATCGGCGGCCATTGCTGCCGGCTCATTTCAAACCCTCGGGCGAGACGGCTGAAGTGCTGGCAACCTGCCGGGAAATCGCGGCGGCACCGGCTGCGTCTTTGGGCTCCTATGTGATCTCCATGGCGGGCGCCGCTTCCGACGTGCTAGCGGTGCAACTGCTGCTCAAGGAGGCCGGGGTGTTGCGGCCGATGCGCGTAGTGCCGTTATTCGAAACCCTGGTTGACCTCGATAACGCCGGCCCGGTGATCGAGAAGCTGTTGCTCTTGCCGGGCTACCGCTCGCGGTTACAGGGGCCACAGGAAGTGATGATCGGTTACTCCGATTCGGCCAAGGATGCGGGCACCACGGCAGCGGCCTGGGCGCAATATCGTGCCCAGGAACGGTTGGTGGACATCTGCCGCGAGCAGCAAGTCGAACTGCTGTTGTTCCATGGTCGCGGCGGCACGGTGGGGCGTGGCGGTGGTCCGGCCCACGAAGCGATTCTGTCGCAACCGCCGGGGTCGGTTGCGGGGCGTTTCCGCACAACAGAACAGGGTGAAATGATCCGTTTCAAGTTCGGCCTGCCAGATATTGCCGAGCAGAACCTCAATCTGTATCTGGCCGCGGTACTGGAAGCCACCTTATTACCGCCTCCGCCGCCACAACCGGCCTGGCGGGTGTTGATGGACGAATTAGCGGCTGATGGTGTGAAGGCCTATCGCGCAGTGGTGCGTGACAATCCGCAGTTCGTCGAGTATTTCCGCCAGTCGACGCCGGAGCAGGAGTTGGGCCGTTTACCGCTGGGCAGTCGTCCGGCCAAACGCCGTGCCGGGGGCATCGAAAGTTTGCGGGCGATCCCGTGGATCTTCGGCTGGACCCAGACGCGCTTGATGCTTCCCGCCTGGCTGGGTTGGGAAGCGGCCTTGAGCAAAGCGCTGGAACGCGGTGAGGGCGAGCTGTTGGCGCAGATGCGTGAACAGTGGCCGTTCTTCCGCACACGCATTGATATGCTGGAAATGGTCCTGGCCAAGGCGGACGCGGATATCGCGCAGTCCTACGATGAGCGATTGGTGGAGCCGGATTTGTTGCCTTTGGGTGCGCATTTACGCGACCTATTGTCGCAGGCCTGTTGCGTGGTGTTGGGCTTGACCGGCCAGTCTCAGCTGATGGCACATAGCCCTGACACCCTTGAGTTCATCCGTCTGCGCAACACCTACCTGGACCCGCTGCATCTATTACAGGCCGAGTTGCTGGCGCGTTCGCGGCAACAGGACGCGGTGCAGGGCAGCCCGTTGGAACAGGCGCTGCTGGTGTCTGTGGCGGGGATTGCCGCCGGTTTGCGCAATACCGGCTAAGGTCTTTTCGGCTGTGTCAGTGACTTGGCGCATCACTCTGGCGGTCGGTTCGAGAGAGGCGGCCGCTGCTGCCAGGCGACACTTTGTTATTGGGTTGCGACTTGGAGTACCTCGTCGCAGGGGCAACATTGTCACGGGTTCCTGCTACTTTCGGCGGCTTGTGTGGTCCGTGCCTGCTGTGTATCTTGATCAGCCTTTGGCCGTTTGGGCGGCCACGACCCTATTTTTGAGATTGGCCCCACGAGGCGAATCCGACGTTATCTAAATAAAAAATTGAGGAGCACATCGATGCGCGTAATTCTGCTGGGAGCTCCCGGGGCCGGTAAAGGTACTCAGGCTAAGTTCATCACTGAAAAGTTCGGCATTCCGCAAATCTCCACCGGCGACATGCTGCGTGCTGCCGTCAAGGCTGGCACCGAGCTGGGCCTGATCGCCAAGAGCGTGATGGACAGCGGCGGCCTGGTGTCCGATGACCTGATCATCAACCTGGTCAAAGAACGCATCAGCCAGGCTGACTGTGCCAACGGTTTCCTGTTCGATGGCTTCCCGCGCACCATTCCGCAGGCCGAAGCGCTGGTCAAGGCCGGTGTCGAGCTGGACAGCGTGGTTGAAATCGCCGTCGATGACGAAGAAATCGTTCAGCGTATCGCCGGTCGTCGTGTACACGAGGCCAGCGGCCGCGTTTACCACACCGTCTACAATCCGCCGAAAGTAGCCGGCAAAGACGACGTTACCGGCGAAGACCTGGTGCAGCGTAAAGACGACACAGAAGAAACCGTGCGTCATCGTCTGTCGGTCTACCATTCCCAGACCAAGCCGCTGGTGGCTTTCTACCAGAATCTGGCCGCTAGCCAGGGCAAGCCAAAGTACAGCCATATCGCTGGCGTCGGCTCGGTTGAAGCGATCACCGGCAAGGTGCTTGAAGCACTGAGCTGAAAAGTCTGATTATGCTTCACGTTCAACGGCCCGCTTGCGGGCCGTTGTTGTTTATACTGGCGCACTTTTTTCACTCTGACGGAAACACCGATGAGCACCTTGCTGGCCCTGGACACCGCGACTGAAGCTTGCTCCGTTGCTTTGCTGCATGACGGCAAGGTCACGAGCCATTACGAGGTGATCCCACGTCTGCATGCGCAGAAGCTTTTGCCGATGATCAAGGATCTGCTGGCCGAGGCGGGGACCACTTTGCAGGCGGTCGACGCGATTGCTTTCGGCCGTGGGCCGGGTGCGTTTACCGGTGTGCGGATCGCCATCGGTGTGGTTCAGGGCTTGGCGTTCGCTCTGGAGCGTCCGGTGTTGCCGGTGTCCAATCTGGCAGTGCTGGCTCAGCGGGCATTTCGCGAGCACGGTGCAAGCCAGGTCGCTGCGGCCATCGATGCGCGGATGGATGAAGTGTATTGGGGCTGCTACCGCGAAACGGCCGGCGAAATGCGCCTGGTCGGCGCTGAAGCGGTGTTGCCACCCGAGGTGGCTGCTTTGCCGGCCGATGCTAATGGTGAGTGGTTTGGCGCGGGCACCGGTTGGGGTTATGCCGAGCGGATTGCGGTTAGCCTGACGGGGCAGGACGCGGGTATGTTACCCCATGCCGAAGACCTGTTGACCCTCGCGCGTTTTGCCTGGGAACGCGGTGAAGCGATTCCCGCTGACCAGGCGCAGCCGGTGTATCTGCGCGATAAAGTGGCGACGCCAAAAGCGCGGTAAGTCCCAATGCCGAGGTGCTTCATTCGCGGGCAATAAGCAATCTGTAGCAGCTGGCGGAGCCTGCGTCCGGCCGCGCAGCGGTCGTAAATCCTGCTTCCACGGTTAACCTGAAAAAACGCGATGTCGGATTTTACGACCGTTGCGCGGCCGGATGCAGCCTGGCGGCAGCTGCTACAGGGGATGTGTGAGCCTGCCAATCGTCAGTTTCCTTACCAATTCTCGCCCGCTTTTAAACCTTTTGCATATTCTGTGTTCTAGTTATCACTTGGGCATTTGCGTAGTCGGTTAGGTGCCGCTAAATTGCCATCATTGATACCGAGCATGTACTTATGCGTATAGACGGCATTTCCTCTCAGTCCTACCCCATCAAGCGCAAGCCTCGCAAAGGCAATGTAGTGGTGGACGACTCCCTTGAGGATGTCGATGGTGAGATTGAAATCCAGTCCGATACGCCGCTCAGCGCACGCTCCCAAGCGTCGGCTGGTCGCACCAGCAATCTCCCCGCCCGTCAGCAAGACATGATTTTCCATCGTGCCATGAGCAAAAGCGCTGCTAATGCCCTGGCCAGCTACCTGACCACTGCCAGTTTTGTCGATTGGGACATGGAAGTGCTGGGGCTCGATCTGCACATCTGATGCTGCTCCCTTATTACCTCGGTTGTCCTTCCTGGAGCGAAAACGCCTGGCGTGAGTACCTGTACCCGGAAAGTGCGCGGCCGGCGGAGTTTCTCGGTCTGTATTCCCAAGTGTTCAACGCCGTGGAAGGCAACACCACCTTCTACGCACGTCCTGCGGCAACGACGGTACAGCGCTGGGCCGAGATCATGCCCGAACACTTTCGCTTCACTGCCAAATTTCCCGGTGACATCAGCCACGGTGGCGACCTGCGCGAGCAGTTGACCGCTGCTGAGACCTTCCTGCAATTGCTCAGACCACTGGGTGCGCGGGTCTCACCGCTGTGGTTGCAATTACCGGCAACCTTTTCGCCTCAGCGTCTGGCGGAGTTGGCCGGTTTTATCGATGGCCTGGAACGACCACTGGCCGTTGAGGTGCGGCACCGGGAATTCTTTACCAAAGGCGATGCCGAGCGGATGCTCAATCGGCTATTGCTGGACCGTGGCGTCGAGCGCATTTGCCTCGATCCGCGGGCCTTGTTCAGTTGCACCTCGACCGATCCGTCGGTGCTGCATGCACAATCGAAAAAGCCCAAAGTACCGCCACGCCCGGCGGCTTTCACCCAGTTCCCGCAAGTGCGCTTTATCGGCCATCCCGAGCTTGAGGCCAACGATCCGTTTCTGCTGCCGTGGGTCGAAAAGATTGCGGTCTGGATCGAAGAGGGACGCACGCCCTATATCTTTCTGCACACTGCCGATAATCGCCTTGCCGCCCAACTGGCGCAGCGTTTTCACGCCAAGTTGATGGCACGTTTGCCTGGCTTGCCAGCGCTGCCTGAGCTATACAGAGAGCCTGCTGCGGAGCAACTCGGCTTGCTCTGAGGTGGGCCAATCCCTTCTTCAGGAGCGAGCAAATGGATGCGCAAACCCTTCGTGCCCAAGCCTTCAAGGCACTCCATGAGCGTGACACGGCTTTCGTGATTCCCAATCCGTGGGATGCCGGTTCGGCAAAAATGCTCGCCAGTCTTGGCTATGCGGCGTTGGCGACCACCAGTGCCGGTTTTGCTTTTTCTCGAGGCCGTCCGGACGGTGCGTTGTCGCTGGAGAATACCCTCGAAAATGTCCGGGCGATTGTGGGTGCAACGAATCTTCCGGTTGCAGTTGACCTGGAAAACGGCTTCTCCAACAGCCCTGAAGGTTGCGCCGAAAATCTCTTGCGTGCGGCGGCTGACGGCGTGGTCGGCGGCTCGATTGAAGACGCCACGGGCCACGCGGACGATCCTGTCTATCCGTTTTCACTGGCTGTCGAGCGCATCGAGGCCTCGGTAGAGGCTGCGCGCAGCCTGCCGTTCCCGTTCATGCTGACGGCCCGGGCGGAGAATCTCCTGCACGGCAAGCTTGACCTGGCGGACACCATTCGCCGCTTGCAGGCATTCGCCGAAGCGGGAGCCGATGTGCTGTATGCCCCGGGGCTGCGCACGCGAGAAGAAATCCTCGCAGTGGTCCGGGCCGTGGCGCCCAAACCGGTCAATGTGTTGATGTCGGGCGGCGTACATCTCACGGTGGCTGAACTCAGCGAAATGGGCGTCAAACGTATCAGTGTCGGTTCTGCAATGGCGCGTGCGGCTTATGGTGCGCTCTATAGCGCAGCTCAGGAAGTTCACGGACGAGGCACCTTCGATTTTGCCGACCAAGCCATGCCGTTTGGGCAGATCAATCAGCTATTCAAAGGCTGATTAGCCAGGCGCTGTCGTGCGGTTTCTGACAGGGGCTTGAGGCTTGAGGCTCAGGCGGCGATGCGCAGGTTTTGCAGAATCAGCGGGCGTGCCCAGCCGTTGTCGAAGTCGAATTGTTTCTGTTGTTCGACGAGTTCTTCTGGCGGGTAAGGGATTGCCGGTTTGTCCAGAAGGTCGAGTTCGAACTTGGCAATTGGCAGATGCAGCGCACGGGGTTGCGGTGCAGGGCCGGGCGCAGGCAGTGGTTGACCCGCGTTGAGCACGATCGGGCGAACCCAGCCGCTCTCGAAGTTCTGCTGCTTCTGTTGCGCAGCGATTTCTTCTGGCGGGAACGGGATGGCCGGCTTATCCGCCAGGTCCATTTCGAACTCGGCAATCGGCAGGAACAACGGCTCTGGCGGGCGGATCTCGGTGTCTTGAACATCGCAATGGCGTTGCGTGACGATTTGCGTGAGCAGGTCAGTGCCGCCGTTTGGCTCGATCGGACCATCGACCGCAACCGCGGTTTTTTCGCCATGAGCAGTCGCAGCATCGCCCCCCTGATCGGCCAACGCCCGGGCAAAGAAATCCTGCCACAGGTGACTGACGCCGCTCAGTGCTTGGGAATTGCGCAGACCATAGTCGCCGTGACGCGAGATATAGCCTATCGATGTGCGTTGAATGTCTGACATTTCTCTCGGTCGACGCTCAGCTCTGGCAAAATGCCTGATAGTTCTTTTATCGGCCGTTTTTGCCGATCATTAATTTTTTGAGCGTGTTTCCCCATGATTGAGCAACCAGCGGCCTGCCGCATCAAAGTCGAGGCGCTAGCCGGAGCGTCTGCCGCGCAAGCGGAGCAATGGGCCGAGCGACTCGGCTTGCCTTTGCTGATGGACGATGCCGAGTTCGCTTTACAGGTCACGGAGCAGGGTTTGCAGCTGCAACAGCTCGGGCCGGATGCACCGGGACCGGTGCGGGTGGACTTCGTTGAGGGCGGTGCTGCGCATCGGCGGCTGTATGGCGGCGGCAGCGGCCAGATGATCGCCAAAGCGGTCGGCGTCGCTCAAGGCGTACGTCCGCGAGTGTTGGATGCCACGGCAGGGCTGGGTAAGGATGCATTCGTGCTGGCCAGTCTGGGTTGCGAAATGAGTCTGATCGAGCGCCAGCCGCTGATCGGCGCGCTGCTGGAAGACGGTCTGGCCCGTGGGCTTCAGGATTTTGAGGTGGCGCCGATCGTCTCGCGGATGCGCCTGCTCAAAGGCAACTCGATTGAGGTGATGCGTAATTGGGAAGGGGAGCCGCCGCAGGTAATCTATCTGGACCCGATGTTCCCGCATCGTGAGAAAACTGCGCTGGTGAAGAAGGAAATGCGCCTGTTCCGGCCGCTGGTTGGCGATGATCCAGATGCTCCGGCCTTGCTTGAAGCCGCATTGGCGCTGGCCAGCCACCGGGTCGTGGTCAAACGCCCGCGCAAGGCGCCGTGTATCGAAGGGCCCAAGCCAAGCCATGCGCTGGATGGCAAGTCCAGCCGTTACGACATCTACCCGAAAAAAGCGCTCAAGCCTTAAGACCGGGCTGACTCCATCGCGAGCAAGCCCGCTCCCACATTTGATTGATGGTGATCACACATTGTGTGTACACCTCAGAATCAGTGTGGGAGCGGGCTTGCTCGCGATGGAGTCAGCCCGGGCGCTAAATATCTATCAGACTGATTCCGGCCGATAGGCCCGCATAAACAACGCCACCACTTCCTGCACATGCGCCTCGGCGGCTTCACCGGTCAGGGGGGCGCCGCAGCCGTAGAGCAGGCGAAAGTTCGCAGCGCCCTTGAGCAGGCAGAAGAAATGCTCGGCGGCATTCAGTGGTTTATCGATGCTCAAGGCCCCGACCTGGTCGATTTTCGTCAATAGCCGCTCCATGCCCTGCAGCATGCGCTGCGGTCCGGCCTCGAAAAAAATCTGCGATAGCTTCGGGTCTTGGCTACCCAGGGCCATGATCAAGCGGTGCAGGTTCACGGATTCGTCGCTGTTGATCAGCAAGTGAAAGCGGCGCGCGATGTTCAGCAGCACATTTTCGATCGGCATGCCGTCCGGCAGCTCGAAGAACAGCGTCGGCAGTTGCTCCTCGCACTTGGCCACCACCGCGGCGCAGAACAGTGTCTCCTTGTCGTTGAAGTGGCTGTAGACCGTCAGCTTCGATACCCCAGCCTCAGACGCGACAGCATCCATGCTGGTGCTGGCGTAGCCATTGCTCAGAAACAGATTTTTCGCCGCGTCGAGGATAGCCTGACGTTTTGCCAGGTCCTTGGGGCGGCCGGGACCGTTGGGTGCAGAGAGAGTGTTCGACATTCTTCGCTTTTAATACTGGACTGGTGAGTTTGCTATTAATAACATACCGGTCAGTATAATTATTCAAAGCACCATTAGCGAAAGGTCCTTCACCATGTTCCGCTATGCCTTGTCCCTCGCGATGCCAGTCGGTCTGGCTTTTTTGTTGTCTGCGTGCGGTCACGACGAGCCGGTGCAAATCACCGTGCGTCCTGCCATGGTGGTTCAGCCAGAGCCTTCGGCCCAGGCGATGGACAGCTATCCCGGTGAAGTCCGGGCGCGTTATGAGCCGGATCTGGCGTTTCGCATCGGTGGCAAGGTCAGCCGACGACTGGTCGAAGAGGGTGAGCGGGTCAAGGCCAACCAGCCATTGGCAGAGCTCGACCCCCAGGACGTCCGCCTGCAACTGGAAGCGACCCGCGCCCAAGTCGCGGCCGCCGAGGCCAACCTCAGGCTGGTGCGCGCCGAGCGTGATCGCTACAAGACCTTGATGGACCGGCAGATGGTCAGCCGTTCGCAGTACGACAATTCAGAAAACATGTACCGCGCAGGCGAAGCACGGCTCAAGCAGATCAAGGCCGAGTTTGATGTTGCCAACAATCAGGCCAGCTACGCGGTACTGCGTGCGCCGCAGGATGGTGTAGTCGCCAAGCGTGCGATCGAGGTTGGGCAAGTGGTGTCGGCCGGGCAGACGGTGTTCACCCTGGCCACCGATGGCGAGCGGGAAGTGCTGATCAGCCTGCCGGAGCAAAATTTTGGCCGCTTCAAGGTCGGACAGGACGTTTCGGTAGAGCTGTGGACGCAACCGGGTCAGCAATTCGCCGGGCGTATTCGAGAACTGTCACCGGCCGCCGATCCAAAATCCCGGACCTTCGCCGCCCGCGTCACCTTCGCCGCCGGTAAAGTTCCGGCCGAACTCGGCCAGAGCGCTCGGGTATTTATTCAAGCCGCAGGTGTCGTGCCGCTGTCGGTACCGCTCTCGGCACTCACCGCAGAAAACGGCGCAACCTACGTCTGGGTCGTCGGTGCCAACAACACCCTCACGCGCGCCCCCGTACGCGTCGGTGCATTTGGCGAGAAAACCGTACCGGTCCTTGAAGGCTTGAGCGCCAGTGATTGGGTGGTGGCTGCGGGTGTGCACGTGCTTCACGAAGGCCAGCAAGTGCGTCCGGTGGATCGCTCCAATCGCGTGGTCAATGTGGCGGTCAAGGAGTAGTCCCCGATGAGTTTCAATCTTTCCGAATGGGCGCTACGCAATCGCCAGATCGTACTGTTCCTGATGCTGTTGTTGGCAGTCGTCGGCGCGCTGTCCTACACCAAGCTGGGCCAAAGCGAAGACCCGCCGTTCACCTTCAAAGCCATGGTGATTCGCACCAATTGGCCGGGTGCTACCGCTCAGGAAGTGTCGCGGCAAGTCACCGAGCGCATTGAAAAGAAGCTGATGGAAACCGGCGAGTACGAGCGGATTGTCTCGTTCTCCCGCCCCGGTGAATCCCAGGTGACCTTCATGGCCCGGGACTCGATGCATTCCGCGCAGATTCCCGAGCTGTGGTATCAGGTCCGCAAGAAGATCAGCGATATCCGCCAGACCTTGCCTCCGGGTATTCAGGGGCCGTTTTTCAACGATGAATTCGGCACCACCTTCGGCAATATCTACGCGCTGACCGGCAGCGGTTTCGACTACGCGGTGCTCAAGGACTACGCCGATCGCGTCCAGATCCAGCTGCAACGGGTCAAGGATATCGGCAAGGTCGATCTGCTGGGGCTGCAGGACGAGAAGATCTGGATCGAGCTGTCCAACGTCAAGCTGGCCACCCTCGGGCTGCCGTTGGCTGCGGTACAGCAAGCCCTTGAAGAACAGAACGCGGTGTCCACTGCGGGCTTCTTCGAGACCTCTAGCGAACGTTTGCAACTGCGCGTCTCGGGGAATTTTCAGACAGTAGGAGAGATCAAGAACTTTCCGATCCGGGTCGGTGATCGCACCTTCCGCATCTCCGATGTGGCCGATGTTCACCGTGGCTTCAATGACCCTCCGGCGCCGCGTATGCGCTTTATGGGCGAAGACGCCATCGGTCTCGCTGTGGCGATGAAGGACGGCGGCGACATTCTGGTGTTGGGTAAGGCGCTGGAAGTCGAGTTCGCCCGCATCCAGAAGAATCTCCCGGCCGGCATGGAGTTGCGCAAAGTCTCCGATCAACCGGCAGCGGTGAAAACCGGGGTCGGTGAATTCGTTCAGGTGTTGGTCGAAGCGCTGGCGATTGTGTTACTGGTGAGCTTCTTCTCCCTTGGCGTGCGCACCGGCATGGTCGTGGCGCTGGCGATTCCGCTGGTGCTGGCGATGACCTTCGCCACGATGTATTACCTGGGGATCGGCCTGCACAAGATTTCCCTTGGCGCGCTGGTACTGGCGTTGGGCTTGCTGGTGGACGACGCGATCATCGCCGTGGAAATGATGGCGATCAAAATGGAACAGGGCTACGACCGGCTCAAGGCTGCCAGCTATGCCTGGACCAGCACCGCGTTCCCGATGCTCACCGGTACGCTGATTACCGCCGCCGGCTTCCTGCCGATTGCCACCGCGCAGTCCGGCACCGGCGAATACACCCGTTCGATTTTTCAGGTGGTCACCATCGCGTTGCTGGCGTCATGGATTGCGGCCGTAGTGTTCGTGCCTTATCTCGGCGAAAAACTGTTGCCGGACCTGGCGAAGATTCATGCCGCCAAACACGGTACGGGCGTCGGTCACCCAGACCCTTATGGCACGCCGTTCTATCAGCGGGTGCGGCGTTTGGTGGAATGGTGCGTGCGCCGGCGCAAAACCGTCATCGGCCTGACCATCGTCCTGTTCGTGGCCTCGGTGGTGCTGTTTCGCTTCGTCCCGCAACAGTTCTTCCCGGCGTCCGGACGACTGGAATTGATGGTCGACCTGAAGCTGGCCGAAGGTGTCTCGCTGAGTAACACCGCCGATCAGGTCAAGCGTCTGGAAGGGTTGCTCAAAGACCACGCGGGCATCGACAACTACGTGGCCTATGTCGGAACCGGCTCGCCGCGTTTCTATCTGCCGCTGGACCAGCAACTGCCGGCGGCGAGCTTTGCGCAGTTTGTCGTGCTGGCTAAAACCATTGAAGACCGTGAAAGCCTGCGCACCTGGCTGATCGAAACCCTTAACGAACAGTTCCCGGCCCTGCGCTCGCGGGTCACGCGGCTGGAGAACGGCCCACCGGTTGGCTACCCGGTGCAGTTCCGGGTCACAGGCGAGCACATCGAAGAAGTCCGTGCGCTGGCGCGCAAAGTAGCGGCCAAGGTGCGTGAGAATCCCCATGTGGTCAACGTGCATCTGGACTGGGAAGAGCCGAGCAAGGTCGTCTACTTGAACGTTGATCAGGACCGCGCGCGGGCGTTGGGCGTGAGCACGGCGAGTTTGTCGAAGTTCCTGCAAAGCTCGCTCACAGGCGTAAGCGTCAGCCAGTACCGAGAAGACAACGAGTTGATCGAGATTCTGCTGCGCGGAACGATGCATGAGCGCACTGAGCTGACCTTGTTACCGAGCCTCGCGGTGCCGACCGATAACGGCAAAAGCGTGGCGCTGTCACAGATCGCGACCCTGGAATATGGCTTTGAAGAAGGCATTATCTGGCACCGCAATCGCCTGCCGAACGTGACGGTGCGCGCGGACATTTACGGTCAGGAACAACCGGCGAGTCTGGTCCAGCAGATCCTGCCGACCCTGGAGCCGATCCGCGCAGAACTGCCTGACGGCTACTTGTTGGATGTCGGCGGCACGGTCGAGGACTCGACCCGGGGGCAGAACTCGGTCAAGGCCGGGGTGCCGTTGTTCATCGTGGTCGTGCTGACCTTGCTGATGCTGCAACTGCGCAGCTTCTCGCGCACGGTGATGGTGTTTCTCACCGCGCCGCTGGGGCTGATCGGCGTGACGTTGTTCCTGATGGTGTTCCGCCAGCCGTTCGGCTTCGTGGCGATGCTCGGGACCATCGCGCTGTCCGGGATGATCATGCGTAACTCGGTCATTCTGGTGGACCAGATCGAACAGGACATCGCTGCCGGGCTGCGGCCATGGCAAGCGATCATCGAGGCCACAGTGCGACGTTTTCGGCCCATCGTACTCACCGCACTGGCCGCCGTATTGGCGATGATCCCGCTGTCACGCAGCGTGTTCTTCGGGCCGATGGCCGTGGCGATCATGGGCGGGCTGATTGTCGCAACAGCGCTGACGCTGCTGTTTTTGCCGGCGCTGTACGCGGCGTGGTTCCGGGTGAAGAAAGAGCAGGTTTGATCAAGGGGGTACAGGTGTAGGTATCGTCCTGACCCTCACCTGTCTCTTGCTGATGTACACAGATCCATTGTGGGGCCTGCCTGAAGGCGGGCCTTACAGCCGGCCTGGCTCTTGCTGGTGTACCAAATCCATTGTAGGAGCCGAGCTTGCTCGCGATGGCGGCCTGACAGCCGACCTGGCTCTCGCTGGTGTACATATCCATTCCTGCGGTAACGGCCACTTAGGGTTCCGCCCTTATGTATGGACTCGCCCCCACGGTCTACCTGCTTTTCAAACACTGCTACCCGGTTGCATCTATGTATAAGGCCTGTTCGAGGAAGCTGTCTTCGGCTTCTGGCCAACATTGGTTGAGCTCGCGGCATGCCGATTACGTTCAGGCCTCGAAGGCCGGTAAGGGCGCAGGCATCGATCCGCGACGGTCTGACCTGGGGTCAATGTTTTCTAGCAGGGGCTGGAGCGCCTTGGCGCCCCGGAGGCAGAACGCTGTCGATCAGTAACTTGGCGCAGCTGGCCGGCCATCGGCCGGTTGGCTGCGGTAAG